>JAISTB010000004.1 GCA_031272775.1 Fusobacteriaceae bacterium
AGCATAGCTACGGAGGTACACCCGGATCCATTCCGAACCCGGCAGTTAAGTCCGTAAACGCTGAAAGTACTTGGAGGGCAGCCTCCCGGGATGACAGGAACTTGCCAAGCTTTTTTTATACGAAAAAACCCGGCCGTTGGCCGGGCGTCATTTTTCCGGATTCCCGCTTCAGCCCTTGGACACGATGATTTTCGTATATTCCTGAAGCACCTTGAAAAAGGTGTCCATTTCCCTAGGGCTGAATTTTTTCATGAGCTTTTTGAACGTCTTGACCACGTCCACATTGTCGTAATGCTTGTGGCACAGCGTAAATTTCTTCGCCTTGTCCGTCGGGTGCAGATAAAAGAACTTGGCGTTTTTGTCGGAGATCTCTCGATAGACGTAACCGCCGTTGATCAGGGTTTTCACGGTCTGGGAGAGGGCGCTCGGGGTCTTTTCCCATTTTTTGGCGAGTTCCCCTACGGTAATGCCCGGATTTTCCACGATATCCACGAGGACGTGGGCTTCGACCACGCTGAGTTTTCCCTCGTTTGAGCCGTAGTCCTTCTTGACATTGGAGTAGGAGGAATAGGTCCAGACAAATTTATACAGGATTTCAAATTTCGGATTGAGCTTCGCGAAGCGCGCTATGATGTCTTCTTCAGGTTCGTTTTCCGCTATCCACACATTCTTGATTTCATCGATAAAAAAGTTTTCTTTACTCATCCCATGACCTCAATTCATTTTCCTTCTTGATGTTGGTACAATTTTATCATAATTCAACGGGTTTGGCAAACAAAAATTGCTTTTTGCGCAAAGAAATTCATGAATTTGATTTTCTCCGGCAACAAAAGAATCCAAAAAAAACGCTTGACATTTTAGATTCTTAGTATATAATGTAATTAACATTTAATATTCTAAAATATAAGGGCATATTGACATAAACTTTATACTGGACAGGGTGATATCCATGGAAATGCTAAAATTGGTCGTCGTTTTTGCCGGAATCATGATTTTTATCCGAAAACCGCTCTGGTTTGCCATATCGGTCGGCGTCGTGATCGCCGTGTTGATTTTTCGGATTCCTTTTTTTACCTCACTTTCCCTCGCCAAAAAAGCGGTCACGAGCTGGGATACCGTCTCGCTCGTCCTGGCCTTTTATACGATCACCTTTGTGCAAAGAATGATGGAAAGCCGGAAGATGATCAAGACGGCCGAAGTCGCCGTTGACAATCTCTTCAACAGCAAACGGATCACCTGCATGCTGACGCCTTTCGTAATCGGCCTGCTGCCGGCGGCGGGCGCGGTCCTCATCGCGGCCCCCATTGTGGAAAACGCGGCGGGGGACAATTTGAGCGTACCCGAAAAGACCTTCGTGACCTCGTATTTCCGGCATATCTCCGAGGCCTTTATGCCTACGTATTCGGGCATTCTGCTGGCCTTACAGCTCTCCAAAGTCGATATGACAAAATTCGTGCTCGGGATGCTTCCGATGATGGCTTGCCTCTTTGCCCTGGGCTATATTTTCTATATCCGCAAGATTCCCAAAATCGAGACCGCGCCGAAAAAGTCCGACAAGGGCGAGGACGTCAAAAACTTCTGCCTCGGTTTGTGGCCCATTATCGTAACGATCATCATCGTGCTGACGACCCATATCGCGGTCTACAAGGCGGTCATTCCCGTGATCGTGGTTCTCGCCTTCACGCGCAAGTTTTCCCTGAAGGAAATTCTGCCGTTCTTCCGGACGGCCTTTGAGTCCAAACAGATCGTCAATACGATCATTATCATGATTTTCAAGGAATTGCTGACCTATACGGGCATCATCGGGCGTATGCCCGGGTATTTCTCAAAACTGCCGGTACCCACCGTCGTCATCTTCGGGATTATTTTCCTCGTGGTACCCATTGTAAGCGGATCCCAGGCGACCATCGCCCTGGCGCTGCCGCTGGCTTACGCCGCCATGCCCAATGGGGGCCTGCCTTTGATGATTTTCCTCATGTGTCTCGTCTATATCGCCATGCAAATGTCCCCAACCCATGTCTGTCTTGCCATTGTCGTAGAGCGCTTCAAGGTATCCTTTATCGATCTCGTCAGGAAGACGGTCCCCGTGGCGCTGTCATTTATCGCCATTTGCAGCGTTTATTCTTATCTCTTGTATTTTATCGGCTGATCTGCTATGATAAAGTATGGTTGGAAAGGTGAAAATGATATCAGGAGGTGTTTTTCGTTATGCAATATGATTTTACGACAAAGGTTTCACGAAAAGGACAGGGGTCTTCCAAGTGGGAGCAGATGTACGGCTGGAATCCCAATGTCAAAGAAGGCGTCGTTCCGCTTTCCGTAGCGGACATGGAATTCAAGATGATCCCCGAGGTCATCGCCGGACTCAAGGAATTTCTCGATGTGGCGATCCTGGGCTATACGAAGTCGCCGCCCTCGTTTATCGACGCGGTCCAGTCCTGGTGCGAACGCCGTTACGGCTATAAGCTCGAAAAAGACTGGCTCATCGCGACGCCGGGCGTCGTCAACGCCTTTTACGCCGCGGTCAACGCTTTTACGAAACCCGGCGAAGGGGTCGTCCTCATGCGCCCCATCTATTATCCCATGTCGGCCGCCATCAACAAAAACGGGCGTAAACTGGTCAATTGTCCGCTGATCGAAACCGACGGCTATTACACGATTGATTTTGAGAAATTTGACGCGCTTTCGGCCGCCCCCGACGTAAAACTGCTGATCTTTTGCAGCCCGCACAATCCCGTGGGTCGCGTCTGGACGAAGGAAGAGCTGGAAAAACTGGCCGCCATCGCGATCAAGAACAACCTGATTGTCGTATCGGACGAGATTCACTGCGATCTCATCATGCCGGGATATCAACACACGGTCATGGCCACGCTGGGTAAAGAAATCGAGAACCGCCTGATCACGTGCTTCGCGCCTTCCAAGACCTTCAATCTCGCCGGTCTCGCCACCTCGGCCGTCGTCATCGCCGACGCCGGATTGCGTAATACCTACAATGACACGTTGCAGGTCATGCGCAGCGCCAACGTCAATATCCTCGGCTACAAGGCCTGTGAGATCGCCTATAACGAGGGGGAAGCCTGGCTGGCCGAGCTCATTCAGGTACTGGACGCCAATCAAAAACTCGTCAAAAGCTATTTTGAGGAAAATTTCCCGAAAATCAAAGCGCCCCTTATTGAGGGAACCTACCTGCAATGGCTGGATTTTCGTCCTTTGGGCCTCTCCGACGAGGAATTGGAGCGCTTTATGCACATGGACGCGGAATTCTTCACGGACGAAGGCTATGTCTTCGGACCGGAAGGAAGCGGCTTCGAGCGGATCAATCTCGCGGCCCCGACTTCCGTGATCAGGGAATCCGTCGAACGCCTCGGCGCCGCCCTCAAAAAGATTTACCGATAAATCCGACAAATCCTTCTTCAAGGCCGTCGCGGACATTTCTGCGGCGGTTTTTGTATACATAAAAATATTCTTAGACGCCTACTTGACATTTTGGAAATCTAATGTATAATGATATTAACAATTAAATATCTTAAATTTTCATCCAGTTTTCAAAATTTTTACAGACAGGGGAGCGCACAACTGAAAACGAGCGAAATCGCGGACTTACATGGCAGGGGAAGACCAAACTTTCAGGAGGAAAGAATATGAGTGAAACATTGACATCGACAAAGGACTTGAAAAGAACACTCGGCTTCTGGGATCTCATGGGGGCGTCAGTCGGCCAGATTATCGGCGCGGGGATCATGTCCCTGACCGGAGTCGCCATCGGCATGACCGGCCGGTCCGTTCCCATCGCGTTTATCGTTTCCGCCATTATGGTAGTCGTTTCCTGGTACCCCGCCACATTGATCAACTCCATCGGTCGTTTCCGGGGAGGGCAATATTCCATTATCGGTAGTCTGGTCAGCGAAAAATTGACCGGCGCCTGGACAATCATCTTTATTCTGAGAAACGTATCGCTTTCCATGTACTGCCTGTCCTTCGCGGACTACGCGCTGCCGTTTCTGCCGATGCTTCCGAGAAAATCCATCGCCATCGGGATCCTGGTTCTCATGTATGTGCTGAATTATTTGGGGATCGACGCCTTCGCCAAATTACAGAACGTGATCGTATTCGCGCTTGTTCTGGCTCTGACGTTGTTTTCCATTTACGGACTGCGGAAAGTCAATATGGGTTCCTACATGGACGACACGTGGATGATGGGCGGTTGGCTCGGTCTGGCCAGATCCGCCGCGCAACTGACCTTTGCCACGGGAGGCGCCAACGTGATCATCAATCTTTCTGGCGAGGCGAAAAATCCTGCCCGGGATATTCCGTGGGTAATGATCACGTCCACAATCGGCGTCGCGGTGCTTTACGCGTTCATGGCAACCATCGCGGCGGGCGTATTGCCGACTCATGAAGTGGCCAATCAGCCGCTGACAAAAGTTGCCCAGACATTCCTTCCCCGCGGACTCTATGTATTCTTTATCATCGGGGGCGCGTGGATGGCCTTGATCTCGACGCTCAATTCGCAGTTGGCGTCCTGCACGAAACCGTTGATGCAAGCCTGTAACGACGGCTGGCTTCCGAACAAGATCGCCAGATTGCATAAAAAATACCGGACGCCGGTTATTCTGCTGACCATATTCTTTATGGTCGGTCTGCTTCCCATCGTGTTCAATTTCTCGATCAGCGTTCTTTCGAGAATCACATCGACTCTCGGCAGCGTGACCAGTATGTTTATCGCGGCCGGATTGCTCAATATCAAAAAAAGATATCCGAAACAATGGGCAAAATCCGTTCTGCACTGCAGCGACGGCATGAGAACGTTCTGGGTAGTTGTCGCCTGTCTGATTCTCCTGATGCAGGCTATTCTCCTCGGAAGCAGTCTCCCGCTGCCGATGCTGATCGGCAATATCGTTGTGGTTGTCGTGGGCTTCATTTTTGCCGAAGTGCGCTTTAAGAGCGGCAATGTGCATATTGAAAACAGCGTGGAAGTCGAGGAGTAAAAATCAGCCTTGACCTCTTTCCGCGTATTCTGTCATTCTCACCAAAAATTCCGCCGCGGAGTAATTCGCGACGGAATTTTGTATTTAATTTCCTTAATCGTGTATTTGCTGTCACATGACGCCGGGCCGGTTTTTTTTTGACGCACGAAAAAAATACGGATTTTTTGGTATTTGTGATGACTTTAACTCATATATTACTACAGAAATCAGGAATTATTTGTATACATAAAAAATCAGTCAAAATTATTTCGATTTCCCTCTTGACATTTTAGAAATTTAATGTATAATGATATTAACAATTAAATATCTTAAGTTTTTCATCAAGTTTTCAACAACTTTTACGGACAGGGGAGTGCACAAATGAAGACGCGAGAAATCAAAGACTTACATGGCAGGGGGAGACGACGCAAATCCGAAAAAACCGCGGTAGACAGCCGGGGTGGGGTTTGCGGGGGTTGAACTTGCTTTTTTCTTTACCGCAATGATTTCATTTAACCGAACTTTCAGGAGGTGCACAGGTAATGAGTTACGATTTTACATCGAAAGTATCAAGAAAAGGACAGGGATCAAGCAAATGGGAACAGATGTACGGCTGGAATCCCAACACGAAAGAAGGCGTCGTTCCTTTGTCCGTGGCGGACATGGAATTCAAGATGATGCCGGAAGTCATCGAGGGATTGAAGAAATTCCTTGACGTAGCGATTCTCGGCTACACGAAACTGCCCCCGGGATTCGTCAGCGCGGTCATGAGCTGGACCGAGCGGCGCTACGGCTACAAGATCAAGAAAGAATGGCTTGTGGCGACGCCGGGCGTCGTAAACGCCTTTTACGCGGCGGTCAACGCCTTCACGGAACCGGGAGACGGCGTTATCGTTATGCGACCCATCTACTATCCCATGTCGGCCGCCATCGACCGGAACAAACGGACGCTGGTCAATTGCCCGTTGATCGAAACCGACGGTTATTATACGATCGATTTTGACAAATTTGACGAGCTCTCGGCCGATCCCAACGTCAAAATGCTGATTTTCTGCAGCCCGCACAATCCCGTTGGCCGCGTCTGGACAAAGGAAGAGCTGGAAAAACTGGCCGCCATCGCGGTCAAGAACAACCTGGTTGTCGTATCGGACGAGATCCACTGCGACCTCATCATGCCCGGAAACAAGCACACGGTTATGGCCACCATCGGTAAAGACATCGAAGACAGACTGATCACGTGCTTCGCGCCTTCCAAGACCTTCAACCTGGCCGGGCTTGCGACCTCCGCCATCATCATCGCCAACGACAAAATGCGCGACAAGTATAACGACACGCTACTCACCATGCGGAGCGCCAGCGTCAATATCCTCGGCTACAAGGCCTGCGAGATTGCCTATACCGAAGGGGAAAAATGGCTTGACGAATTGATCGCCGTTTTGGACGCGAACCAGAAACTCGTGAAGAAATATTTTGAGGACAATTTCCCGAAGCTGAAAGCGCCCCTGATCGAGGGTACCTACCTGCAATGGCTCGATTTCAGAGCTCTGGGGCTCTCCGATGAAGCGCTGGAAGAATTCATGCACATGGACGCGGAGTTCTTTACGGATGAGGGTTATGTATTCGGCCCCGAGGGAAGCGGTTTTGAACGGGTAAACCTCGCCGCCCCCACGGAAGTCATCAAAGAAGCCATAGAGCGCTTGGGCGCATCCCTCAAAAAGATCTATAAATAAAAAAATACGCAATTAAACCCCCAGGAGGAAATAAAATGAGTGAAAGATTAACCTCTACAAAAGATTTGAAAAGAACACTCGGATTTTGGGATTTAATGGGCGCTGCCGTAGGCCAGATTATCGGCGCGGGGATCATGTCCCTGACCGGCGTCGCCATCGGTATGACCGGACGGTCCGTTCCCATCGCGTTTATGTTGGCGGCGTTTATGACGGTATTTTCCTGGCTGCCGATGACAATGGTCAATTCCGCGGCGAGATATCGCGGCGGAAACTATTCCGTAATCAGCACGCTGGTGAACAAAAAGTTGACCGGCGCGTATCTGATCATCTACATCCTTTCGAACGTATCACTTTCCATGTACTGCCTGTCCTTTGCGGACTACGCGCTGCCCTTTGTGCCGGTCGTTCCCCGGAAGTTGCTGGCTCTGGGCATCCTGGCCTTCATGTATATTCTGAATTGCGCCGGAATCGACGCCTTCGCGAAGGTACAAAACGTAATCGTGCTTTGTCTTGTTATCGCGCTTGCGGCGTTTTCCGCCTATGGTTTCGGGAAAATCGACTGGAAGACCTATATGGACAGCACATTTATGATGGGCGGAAAATTGGGCTTGGCGCGAGCGGCCTGTCAGTTGACCTTTGCGACCGGCGGCGCCAGTATGATCGTAAATCTTTCCGGAGAAGCGAAAAATCCAGCTTCCGATATTCCGAAGGTCATGATCATTTCCACGGTCAGCGTCGCGATTCTGTACGGCTTCATGGCTTGTATCGCGGCCGGCGTATTGCCGACCCATGAAGTGGCGAACCAGTCTCTCGTTAAGGTTGCCAGCACCATTTTGCCGAAGCCGATGTATGTCTTCTTCATTATCGGCGGCGCGTGGATGGCTCTGATCTCCACCCTGAATTCCCAGTTGGCCGCCATCACAAAGCCCTTTATGCAAGGCGCAAATGACGGATGGTTGCCGAGTTGGGTCGCCACGCTGCACAAGACAAGAAGAACCCCCATCGTTCTGTTGACCATGTTCCTGTTCGTAGGTGGAATTCCCATTATCACCGGGCTTCCGATCTCCGTACTGTCCAGACTGGTTACGACCGTAGGATCGGTGACGAACTGCATGCTCGCGTCGAGTCTGCTGTTTATCGATAAAAAGCTGCCGAAGGAACTGTGGGCCAATTCCCCGATGCATGTCAGCGACGGTCTGCGAAAATTCCTTGTAATCTTCGCGATCCTGATCTTCGCCATGCAGGGAATCCTGCTCGGAAGCTCGCTGCCGACAAATATCCTGCTGCTGAACATCGCGACCGTTATCGTGGCTTTGATCTTCGCGTATGTCCGCTACGGAAGCGGCAAAGTGAAAATCGAGGAAAGCTGGGAAGCCAGATAAGGACTTTATACCAAAACGTTGACCTCTTCCTATGTATCATATAATTCTCATCCAAAAGCCCGCCGCGGATCAATTCGCGGCGGGCTTTCCTTTAACCGGATGCGGAAGACCGGCAAGGGTTGAGAAGCTCAACAACCCTTCCGACATTTTCCGATATCGAGAATTTCATCGTCAAAATTTGCGATGACAATGGTTCTTTTCACTTCCGGAACACGCTTTTTCATTTCTTCCAGAACCAGCTTCTTCCCTTCGTCTGAAAGAGCGGAACCGTAATAGCTTCCGGTTAATTTCACCTTCAGGATCTGCCGGTCGTATTCGACAAGCACAATTCCGCCCTTGCGGGCAGCCAATACGGGCCGGATGTTTTCATTGAGCGTTTTTTCAATTTTTTGTATCATCGTCTATACTCCTTGCCTTAAGCCTCCGCCTATTTTCCCCCGGTCCGCTCATCGCGCGCATACATACCCGCGATACAGACCAGGACGATAATGTTTGGCAGCAACATGGAAGCATCGGAATGGTATATCCTGAAAATGTTGAGCAATACGACCGCGAAGGCTAAAAAATAGGTGATTCTCGTAATGGGCCTTGAACGTTTTTCTGTTTTCAGGTAAATGATCCCGTTTGCCACAGACAGGATCATCACGATGACAACACCGGCTATAATGCATTTCAAGTATGGATTCATCAGACACCATCCCGTTACTTTGCGTGTTCGCGTCAAATCAGAACAGTTCTTTGTAGATCTTGTAAACACGCGACTTGTCCAGTTCAACAAAATTGTTTGCCATCAATCTTCCCTGATTAACCATGACGGACTCTGTAAATTCTTCAAGGTTCTTTTCGGTTACGCCGTATTCATGCAGCGGTTTTCGTAGAATAATGGTGTTCAGCAGTTTTTCCAGAACCGTGTAAACCTCATTGGTTGCGCACCCTAGAATTTTTGCGATAAACGCGTTGAGAACGGCAATATCGCCGTCAGATTTCAGTTCCATGTAGTTTTTCATGACCCCGATAAAGATCGCGTAATTCGCTTCCCCGTGCGGCACATGGTACGCCGCGCCCAGCGGATAACTCAACGCATGCACGGCGCCCACGCCGGCATTTCCAAAGGCGATCCCGGCGTAGTTGCTCGCGGTAAGAAAATCGCTCAGCAGAGCTGTTCTCGCCTCTTTTCCGTTCTTCTCGATCGCTTTGTATCCGGCCAAAATCATTTCAATCGCTTTGTATCCGAATAATTTCGTCATTTCATTGGCCTTGGGGGAAAGACTGGATTCGATCGCGTGAATCAGCGCGTCTATGGAGCTCGTGGCAAAAAATTTGAAGGGCAGATCCGTCAGCAGTTCAGGAATTAAAACCGCGCTGTCGGCGTAGAGCTCATCCACGGCCAGTCCTTTTTTTGTTCCCCTGCTGTTCAAAGCCAGAATCGCTATGTTAGTGACTTCGCTGCCGGTTCCGCACGTGGTCGGAACCAAAACCAATTCCCTGATTTTCTTGATCTCCAGTTTCCCGTCATACAAATCGAGAACGGGAGATACATTTTTGAGGACAAACAGTTTGGCAATGTCTAGTACGGTACCGCCGCCGATGGCAATAATCCTTTCGGGAGAAGATTTTATGTCCCTATAGATCGCTTCCACCATATCGTCGGAAGGTTCCCCCGCTCCGTATTTTTCCTGGAAGATCACATCACACGGCAAGTTCAGCTTTCCGAATGAGGGCTTGTAAATATACTCGTTTGTAATCACGAGGTCGCCCTGTCCGAGTTTGAATTCCTCCGAAAAATCTTTGCATGTGGCAAATTTATATATTGATGGTTTCAACATGAATTGCCTCATAAAACTCCTCCTTTTATTCCGTCATTCTCGCGCCTTCACTCTGCCGGCGATTTTTGGAGCTTATAATCATGGTAAACCTCAGAGGCTTCCAGTAGGAGCCAGAGCACAACGCCCATCAACAAAGACCAGGCCGGCGTGGTGCAAGCCAAAACCGCAGCCATGACACAGGCAATTCCCCGCTCATTGGGGGTATTCGCCATTCTCATGCCTATGTTGCCGCAAGCAAAGCATTGCACGGCCATGGTGATCCCGAAGAAAATGGCAAAGGCGGGTTTGATCAGGGTAACCACCGGGAGGATCATAACGGCAATTACGGTCGAAGCCCGGAATGTGCAGACGCCGCCCCAATAGGTTCTCATGGTCTTGTAGCCCCGTTTATACCGTTCCGTTACGGTCAGCAAACCCGAAGCCCACAACGGTCCGCACAGCGGTACCCAAGGGGCAAACAGAGACATGATGGCGTTTCTCATAAAGCTCACAAGGTTGGATCGCCCGGCGTCAAAGATAACCGTCTCATCAGGTCGGTTGGCCGTCGCTTCCGTAACAACCTCCTTGGCCAGTACAAAATCTGAGAAGGAAATGATGTAGATCGTGATGGCAAGCGGGATCGCATTGATGAAATACTTGATCTCGGGGAATCCGATTCCAAAAATCGTGAAATGCTCCATTACAAAGCCGAAATTAAGCGGCGTCATGCCCCACTGGATCTGCGGCACCGGAATTTCCTTCAAGAGCACAGGCGCAAGGATAATGGCAAACAATTGCGCCGGAACAACCCCCTGATTTCGCAACAAGCGCCAGTATTTGTTTTCTTCCGCTTTTCGCGCAAAGGTTTTATTGAACAAGAACAAATAAGAAAGCAGACAAGCGATCACGACGGTCCACGGCGCCCGTGGCATCCGGGCCTGAATTACATTCATTCCGGCGGTTACTCCAGCGCCCAGTACGACGCCCGCCTTTATAGATTGCGGTATGCCTTCCACGAGTTTGCGTCCCAGTCCGGTTACGCCCATGATCAGAAAACTAAGGGCAACCAGCATCTGCAGCGCGATCATGGCATGGATTCTGTCCACGTTTCCCGCGGCATAATCGGGCATGGCATACGTTCCCAGATATTTCAGGGTCAGCGGCAGGGCCGGCGTTATCCAGCCCGGAACGACCGGATCGCCCAGCAGGGATGGCAGATAATAACAGCAGGCGTTCAAGACGCCGAAGGTAAGCGTCATCAAGAATATTCCGTTTTCGGTCAAGCCCAAAGCGCTAATGTTTTCCGGTACTTCGAGACCGAAGGTGGTCATGGTTGTCATGACGCCGGCGCCGAGACAAGCTACGCCGAGAAATAACGCCGCCGCGAATTCCGTCCATTGCCATTCATGGTGGATCAGAGGAATGCGCAGCATGAAGGGGCCCAATTTGATTCCGGGTTGCTCTTCGCCGAACTTTCTTTTTTTGAGCGGAAAGGTTTCAGTCATAAACCCTTCCGGCACATCATTCTTCACTTTCTTCTCTTCAGTGCTCATTCAAGCCCTCCTTTGAAAAATAATAAATAAATGACAGAAATATCAGCCGTTACGTTGGGTTGCCTTCTGTATCAAATAAATTGTAATGTGCGCTCAGTCGGAGGAATTCCTTGCCGCCGGCGGCGGAAATCCTTTTGAACAATTCATGCCGGTATTCTTTTTGACCGTTGATATACCGCTCAAACTGCTCCAGAATATCTTTGCCCGTCAAAATTTCGTTGTTTTCACATGCGGCCAAAAATAGATGCGTCGCGTAATACAGTTCCCAAAGGGGATCTTTGAACTGTCGGATCAGTTTTTTGCTCTTTCCGCATTTTTTCTCGATTAGCTCCATATACGCGCTCAAGCGCTCGTATTCGTCAATGACCGTCTGATCCAAAGCGCGTCCGCATATTTCCCGTACCGATAAGGTCTGTTCACGTAGGAGCTTTGCGCTTTTCTTTTCCCCGCTTCCGTCGGTGATAATCCGGATTGCTTTTGCGCTGGGATTCACATGGTTGTTGATTTTCATAAAGGAAAAGGCGAAGCGGTCAACCGTCTCACGCAATTGTCTGTTCCGTTTCCGGGTATATGCCCAACACAGAATAACGGAAAAAATCGTCACGACATATCCGGTTTTGATGAGCAATCCAAAATTTATCATGCGCTTTCCCGTTCCTTAATTTTTTCTTGACATTTTCCCGATCTTCTTCCATAATATATAGTAAATCATACTATATTCACGTGGAGGCGAAGACATGGAGCAAAAACCGGGAAGAGCGAAATATGTTTTGGGTAGCCTCTTTTTTCTGGCCGTTCTGGTCGGTGAGGCCTGTCTGACAAAAAAGCAGTTTCCGGCCCTGTGGTCTTCTCCGGTCCGGCCCGCGGTCCGGGTTGAGCTTGTTGCCATGTGCACGATCCTGATCCTCATCGTGCTCGGAATCGCCGGGAGAGGGTATCATTCCAAAAAACTTTGTACGACCGTACTGATTCTGTACACAGTCTATGCGGTATATAATATTATACGCTACAAGTTTTATATTGAGCTCTATGCCGGAGGATTTGAGAAGCCTCTCAAAAGCTACGGACCGGCTCTGGAATGCGCGAAATTGGTTCTTATCTTTATGGGAATTGTCGCAAATATCCCTATGGTGCAAAAATTTACCGGTGAAGAATACGCAGATCATTTTGTAACGATTATGGAACGCCAAAAGGTGGAGTGGGCAAAGGCCGGGGCCAAAAATGCGAAAAATGAATTGAAGGAAGCCGCCCGCAAGCTGAAATCTGAGTTGTCGGAAGAAGAATACGATGAGATGTTAAAAAATTTGTAGCACTTTCCTCTGTCTAAAGTATACAACATTTTGTCAAGATTAACAAGATCAAGGCGATGAAATTTATTCACTAAAGCTAATCGCCAAATGCGCTCCAGCCACGCATATATGGCTCTCTCACAATGTCTCGACTGTGGCTCGCTACGATGCGGGATTTACCGCGAACATGGCTTCGACCTCATTGTCGGCCATAGGCCGACATTTCCCCTTGCGAAGGGGAAACTGCAAGGAATTTTTGTCTTTTTGAAAAAATCTGCGCGGAGCGCAGATTCAACCTTATTGGCGAGATGGTCATTTGCTTGCAAGACTTTCGGGTCAGTGGCGAAGCCCTCAATAAAGACTCTACCTTGAAGGCTCCCCTTCGCAAGGGGAGGTTCGTGGCTTCTTACGTTTGCAAGGACGTAGTCCGCAGCAAATGTTAGAAGACCACGATGTCTCGGCGTCAGCGAACGAAGTGAGCCACAGCCGAGGCTCCGAGCGACGGTAAGCAGGCTTCACGTTAAGCAAAGTCGGTTCGGCTGATCAAAAAATTTCCGCATCCAGCATCTTCTCCATCTCCAACTCCAGCACCGACCCCGCCCAGCTGTGATTCTCCTTCTCCGAAACCTTTTGAAAACCCAGTCGGGCATAGAGATCCAGCGCCCGGTCCAAATCGCTGGTCGTATCGAGATAGACGCTGCGGAATCCTTTCTTTTTTGCGTAGTCAAGGGCATTATCCAGCATTTCCCGTCCGAGACCCAGGCCCCGGACGTCCGGGTGCAGCAAAAACCAGCGCAGTTGCGCCCGTTCGCCGCGATTGACGATCGCGATGGACCCCACGATTTCCCCGTCAACTTCCGCGAGCCACAGACGATCGCGTTCGGGATTGTAGGCCATCAGGAAATCAAAGAGCGATTTTGCCACATAAGCCTCAAAAGTCGTCGTGTACCGGTATTCCTTCCCGTAAATCCAGGCGTGCATATACGTGATCCAGCCGATGTCTCCGGGCCTGATGTCCGTCCGGATCGTGACGTCGGTTCTTTTGAGTTTCTTTTCCATCTTCCCGCGCCTCCTTGTGAGTTTAGAAGTAGTGTAGCATATTTTGGAAATTTGGGCAAGGAAAAAGCGCTTTTTTTATGATAGACAAAGCGGAAAATATAGTTTATAATGTGAAAAAGACAATTTTAAAGGAGTCTCAAATGATAGAATCCATTATATTGAGGAATTTCAAAGCCTTCAGGAATGCGGAAATGAAAGATATACCGCCGTTTTGTGTAATTGTTGGGGCCAACGGGTCCGGGAAAAGCACAATTTTCAATGTGTTGGGGTTCCTGAAGGACGCAATGGCCAGTAATGTCAATGTGGCGCTTTCCAAACTGGGAGGCAGTCGCGGGCTGCAGGAAGTCAGAACGCGCGGCGCGGCATACAACGAGTCTGTTGAGATTACGCTGAAATTCAGAAACGAAAAAGTTGTGAACGATAAAAACAAACAACTGCTCATTACCTATCAACTGAAATTGAACGAAAGAAACGGAAGGGCATATGTCGAGCAGGAAATCTTAAGTTATCGGAGAGGATCAAAAGGACAGCCTTGGCGATTTTTGGATTTTTCTGACGGCAAAGGAAAAGCAGTGACCAATGAGGCTGAAAAAGTATCCGATGTGAACCAGCTCGATAGGGAGGAGCAGTCATTGAAATCCAATGACATACTGGCAATCAAGGGACTTGCTCAATTTGAACGCTTTCCGGCTGTTGTGGCTTTAGGCGAACTGATCGAAAACTGGTATGTTTCTGATTTTCATATCAGCAAAGCCAGACCTGAGCAGGAAGCCAATTTTGCGGAGCATCTTTCCCGGGAAGGGGAGAATCTGTCGCTGGTAGTCGAATATTTATATAAGCATCATCCGGATAAATTTGCGATAATCCTGGATAAAATGAAAAAACGTATCCCGGGGATCAATCATGTGGAGGCAAAAACTACAGAAGAAGGCCGCGTTTTGCTGAAATTCCAGGATGGCGCCTTTGAGGATCCCTTTCTCGCAAAATTTGTCTCTGACGGAACAATAAAAATGCTCGCGTACTTGGTGCTGCTGAATGATCCGAAACCCTATCCGCTGCTCTGCGTGGAAGAGCCGGAAAACCAGCTGTATCCCAAGTTGCTGCAGGAACTTGCCGAGGAGTTTCGTGAATACGCGAATCGGGGAGAACAAGTCATGGTTTCCACCCATTCTCCGGATTTTCTCAATGCCGCGCGATTGGACGAAGTCTTCTGGCTCGAGAAAAAAGACGGCTATACGGAAATCAGGCGGGCTTCCGACAACGAGCAGATCAAGGCGTTCATGGAAGACGGAGATCAGATGGGATATCTGTGGAATCAAGGCTTCTTCGGGGATGTTGATCCCAAATGAGGACGCTGGCTTGTTTTTTGGAAGAACCTTCCGCCAGGGCTTTTCTCGAAGGCGTCCTTCCCCGTATACTTCCGGAAGACGTAGAAGTACGATATGTCGTTTTTCAGGGAAAACAGGATTTGGAGAAACAAATTGAAAGAAAATTGCGCTGCTGGAAGAAACCCGACACGCTGTTTCTTGTAATGAGAGATCAGGATGCGGCAATTTGTACCAAAGTCAAGGAAAAATTGGCGCATTTATGCATGGCGGCCGGGAAACCCGATACTTTGGTCAGAATCGCCTGCCACGAATTGGAAAGTTTTTATATCGGCGACTTATCCGCAACCGGAAAGGCTTTGGGCTTGAATGGCTTGGCGACGCTTTCCGGAAAGGCTGGATACAGGAACCCGGATAAGATTCAACATCCGTCAAGAGAACTGGATAGATTAACGCGCGGGATTTATCAAAAAATAGGCAGTTCCCGGGAAATCGGGAAAATCATTTCTATCGAAGGAAATGCTTCACAAAGTTTTAATGTGCTGATTTCTGGGATTCGAAGGATTTGCGGGATCGCTTGACTTGCCGAAAAACCACCCCCATGCACAGGAGTCTGAAATTTTTCTTGATAAAGATGAACAAATTTACCCTTTGATTGCCAGCCGCCACATGTGATCGAGAGGTCCCGCGCCCTGACCGAGGTCCAGCATTTGAGCCAGCGCCCCCGTCAGATAGTCCTTGGCTCGGCTGACGCTTTGAGCCAGCGGGAAGCCTGCCGCCAGATTGCAGGCAATGGCCGACGAAAGCGTACAACCGGTACCGTGCGTATTGGGATTGGCTATCCGTTCGGCATGGAACCACTGGGCCTTTCCGTCTTCAATGAGGACGTCGGACGCGTCCGCGACATTATGGCCGCCTTTGACGAGAACGGATGTCCCGGTTTGTTCGGAAATGGCGAAGCCCGCCTGTACCATATCGGCTTCATTGCGGACCGGACATCCCCAGAGCATTTCGGCCTCGGGAATATTGGGCGTAATGACGGTCGCCAGAGGGAGCAGCGTTTTGATCAGCGCCTCCTGCGCGCCGGGGGCCAGGAGCCTCGCGCCCGAAGTGGCCGCCATGACGGGATCCGCCACGATGTTTTTCGCATGATAAAAGCGAAGCCTTTCGGCAATCGCTTCGATCAGGGCGCTGTCCGCCACCATGCCGATTTTGACGGCGTCGGGGTAAATATCGGTAAATATGCAATCCAGCTGGTTTTTGAGAAAGGCCGGCGTCACGCCAAGGATATCGCTCACGCCGAGGGTATTTTGCGCGGTAAGGGCGGTGATGGCGCTCATGGCGTACATCCTGTGGGCCGTCATGGTTTTTATGTCCGCCTGGATTCCCGCTCCGCCGCTACAGTCGGAACCCGCAATGGTCAATACTTTATACATCGAAAATCCCCTCCGTTTCATCAAATGTCGTAATGGCCGCGTCGGCCAGCCCTTCGATTTCCTCCCGCGCGTCCCGGTACCAGTCGTCATAGACGGCGACTACCTGATATCCCGCGTTTTTCGCTGTCCTCATGGCGTAGGGGGCGTCTTCGAAGACGACGGTTTCCCCGGGCAACGTGCCCAGACGCTCCCGAGCCCGATCAAAGATCAGGGGTTCCGCCTTCCCGGTCTCCAACTCGACGGCCGTAAACATATCCGGTATATAGGCCGAGATTCCGCAACGCTCGAGGGCAGGCGCCAAAAGCCAGCGAAAATTTGAGGTAGCGATACACATGGGAATGCCTCGCGCCTTCAGCTTTGCCAAAAAAGGCAGGACGCCGGGCTTGGCTTCCACGGTAAAGGCGTAAAACTCCCGGACCATGTCCGTGATTTCTTCCAAAATCTGCGGGATCTCCCCGGGCAGGCCGTAGGTCTTTTTCAAGTAAGCGGCCACTTCCGCCATCTCCAAGGCCTGAAGGGTTTGCGAAAGGCCCGCCTCGGCTTCGACGCCCCGTTTTCGCAGGAACATCGCCCCCAGATCCTTCCAGATTGCCATGGAATCCAGCAGCGTCCCGTCTGCGTCAAAAACCGCCCCCCGTAGCTTGATCATATTTTCCTCACCCTCACGATGTCCTCAATCGCCGTTTTCAATGCGCGACATTCGCGCTCGATATCCCGCGCCGCGAATACGGCCGATACCAGGGCGACCCCGGCGATTCCCGTATCGCACAACGTCGGCAAATTTTCTTTCGTAATGCCCCCGATGGCGACGACAGGGATCCGGACCGCCTTGCAAATGGACGCCAGCGTCTCTTTTGAAACGGTTATGGCGTCGGGTTTCGTGGCCGTGGGAAATACCGCGCCGACGCCAAGATAATCGGCCCCCTGCGCTTCGGCGCGCAGGGCGTCTTCAACAGTCTGGGCGGAAACGCCCAGCAGCATATCCCCGGGGATCCGCTTCCGGACAACCTCCACGGGCTCGTCGCTTTGCCCGATATGTACCCCGTCCGCTCCCGTGGCGATGGCGATATCCACATTGTCGTTGACGATAAAGGGAACGTCGTAGCGGCGGCACAGATTCTTTATTTCACGGGCTTCCGCGAGGAAATCCGCAAAAGGCAGGTCCTTTTCCCGCAGCTGTACGCAGGAGACGCCTCCTTTCAAGGCGGATTCCACCTGCAGGGCCAGGGAGTTTTCCCCGATCCAGGCCCGGTCCGTGACCGCGTAAAACGTCAGATATCCGCTATCGGAGCGCATATTTCGCCCCCGCTTCCAGCGCCTCCCCCGTCATGGCGTAGACGGCGTCCAGCAAATATTGCCGGAAGGCGCCGTTTCCGTCTTTTTCCGTCATGCGGGCCCGGGCGGTCTCTCCGGCGAAACCCATGGCGACAACGGCGGCCGCGGCCGCGGTCAGCAGATCGTCGGGATTTGCGGTGAGGTAAGCCGCGACCAGGGCCGAGAGCATACAGCCCGTGCCGGTGATCCGGCTCATATCGGGATGACCGTTCCGGATCACATAGGCCGTATCTTTGTCGGCCACAAGGTCGATTGCGCCCGTGGCGATAATGAGCGCCCCCGTTTCCCGGGAAAAGCTCTTGACAAAGGAAACCGCGTTCTCAAGATTTTCGTCGGTCACCTTGTCGGCCACGTTGGCGTCGACGCCCTGGGTCCCCGAGGTTCCGGCGGCAATGGCTTTGATTTCCGAGATATTTCCGCGAATGGCGGTAAATCTGATTTCATGAAGCAACCCGGTCGCCGTTTCCGTCCTGAGCGTCGAAGCCCCGGCTCCCACGGGATCGAGCACGACCATGTGCCTGAGTTCGTTGGCTTTCTTGCCCGCCGCGAACATGGCGGGAATCGTGCGCCGGTTGAGCGTCCCGATATTGATGGCGAGCCCCCCGCAAATCGAGGTAATATCAGCGGCTTCGTCGATCTCGTCGGCCATGATGGGGGCCGCCCCCGAGGCCAGCAGGATATTGGCCACGTCGTTGACCGTGACGTAATTCGTGATGTTATGAATCAGCGCGCCGTTTTTCCGTAAATTTTCCAGTTTTTCCTTAAACATGAAGAACTCCTTTCATAAAAAATTTTCTGACCACAATACACAGTCCACCCGTAAGTATCATCACGGGAAGCGTATTTCCAAGAGGGGTGTCGATCTTCAGAAAGATCCTGTACAGGACGAAGCCCACGAGCCAGATCAGAAGATTGCCCAAATCATAAGCCTTTTTCCCGGCGTCCCGCCCGAGGATAAAATAATCGACGATGAGGATCGCGATCATCGGCGCGAAGACGGAGCCGATCAGATAGAGGAAGCCCTCCATTCGCGTAATCGGCGTAAAAACCGCGAGCAGTATCCCCAGAATGCAAACAAGGGCGGCCGCGGGCTTTTCCCGGAAATGCCGGGAGACGCTCTCGCTGCTGACTCCAGCCGACCAGACGTCCAGAAACGTCGTCGTTACTGTGGAAAAGACCACGATGAACAACGCAATGGCGGCAAGCCCGACGCCCGACATGATCTTGGCGATATCGCTTTCTCCGGTGTAGAGGGCCGCGCCCATGCCGATGGCGTACATCCAGCAGCTCGTCGCGAAATAGACGAGAGCGCTGACGGCAGGGGCTTTCCCGGGATCCTTTGAAGAGCGGGTGTAATCGGAGATCAAGGGGAGCCACGAAAGGGGCATGGCGGCCGAAAGTTCCACGGCGACCCCGAAAGAAAGCGCTTCCGCCGAGGGCAGCGATTTTCCCCCCTTGAAGACGATCGTGGAGAGAACCAGCGTCAGCAGAAAGAGCGCGCTCATGGCCGCGAGATTCAATTTTTGCAAATGCCTGAAATCAATGAGGATCCAGACGAGAACCAGCGCCCCGATGGCGCATTCCCAGAGAGAGACCCCCAAAAAAGGCGCGGCGGTCGCGGCCGATTCCCCGCCCGAAGCGATCATGATCGCGGTCCAGCCCGCCAGTTGCAGCACATTCAGCAGGGAAAAAAGCAGCGAGCCCTTTTGCCCGAAGGAGATCTTGACGGTCTCCATGGCGCTTTTTCCGGTCCTCGCCCCGATGACCCCCGCGAGATAGAGCAGCCCGCAGCCGATTACGTGCCCCGCGATAATGGCGGCAAAACCCTTTTTCAAACCCAGCGGCGCGAAAAGCGCTCCGGTCAGGATCTCGGCGATGGAGACCGCCGCCCCGAACCAGATCAGGCCCTGGGACAGGGTAGAGCTTTTCTCTTGTTCCATAATTCCTCCTTTAGTATGGGGAACAGGGGGAAATCCGACGGATTCGGCTTATTTTTTCCGACAAAAAAGGTTGAAATATGAATTTCAACCTTTTACGTTTGCTGTCAAAACTTCCTACGGCGGCATTATCCGCATCAGGTCAAAAGGGTCGAATAAATTCCTCTCAGCCGGTCCCCCGGCTCCCCTGTTTCTTGATTATTCGGTTTTTTTGATCTTCAGGTATCGGAGGACGTCCCCGCGAAGGGATCCGTAAAGGTCCTGCCCGCGAATTCCGTATCCAGCGTGTAGATCTGACTCACGTTGTCGCCGATCAACCGCAGCTTGGTGAGAATTTCATTGGCCGTGGCCTCTTCCTCCACCTGCTCGTTCACATACCACATGATAAAGTTGTAACTCGCGTGGTCGGCTTCTTTGAGGCTGACCGTGGCGATGTTGTTGATAAGATCCGTCACATGCTGTTCGTGCTTCAAAACCTGCTCATAGACTTCGACCAGCGTCTTCCATTTGCCCTCGGGCTTTTTTACCGCGTCGAAGGACGGCTGATAATCCCGGTCCAGAAGAAAATCGTAAATGTGCGTCCCGTGGGCCATCTCTTCCTTGGCCTGAATCCTGAGCCAGTTGGCGAAGCCCTTGAAGCCCTGAATGTCCGCCCAGGCCGACATGGCCAGATAGAGATAGGCCGAGTAGAATTCCGCGTTGATTTGGTCGTTTAAAACCTTTGCCACTTTTTCTTTAATCATAGCTCACTCCTTTGTGTCAATGTCTCTTTTCCCAATTATACCACATTTTTTCTTTTATGCAACAGAAAGATTTTTCAGCGATTTTACCGCATATTTTACCGCTTTTTTCAGAAAAAATATTTTTCAGCTTTTCAAAACAAAAATTTTGTGCTATAATATTAAAGCTGTGCGGATGATCGCGCAGCAACTTGACGGAATGTAGTTCAGCCCGGTAGAATGCTTGCATGGGGTGCAAGAGGCCGCTGGTTCGAATCCAGTCATTCCGACCATGAAAACAACAAAGCCTCTCGGAAACTCCGAAAGGCTTTTTTCTTTCAAAAAATCCTTACTTGTTGACCACTTTCCCCGAAATGCCAAAAATATAAAAAAATATAAAATTTATAAAATCCAATAAATATTGAAAACAGGCGTGACAGTGTTTATTTTATGGATTGATTTCAAATTTGTAACAATTAATGGTATATGCAAAGTAATAAAAAACATCCGATGACTTTTTCTCATGAGAATTCTCCGCCCGGAAATTTGCTTTTTTTTGAAAAGCGTACTATAATAAGAGTGACGATAAAGAAAACGTCGGAAATTTATCCCTACACAGGAGCGCGACATGATCATCGAAAAGACGAAATCCATGCGGGAGCAGGCTTATGAAATCCTGAGAAAAATGATTCTCGACGGGGAAATCCCGCCGGGAGAACGGATCAAGGAAATCGAGTATTCCCACAAGTTTCAGATCAGCAGGACCCCGATCCGTGAGGCCTTGAGGATGCTGGAACTCGAGGGTCTCGTGGAAAACAACGACACGGGCGGCGTTATTGTGAAAAAAGTCACGGGCGGAGAACTCCGGGAGCTCTACCGGATCCGGATCGCGCTCGAAGACATCGTGCTGGAGGAAGTTGTCAAATACGCGACCGAAGAGGACATCGCGGTCATTGAGCGGATTATCCGCGATACGGCGGAGCAGATGAAGAAAAAGAACGACAAAAATGTCTTTCGGCTCTTCTCCCGCTTCAATCTGGAACTCCACCGGATTTCCCGCTTGCAGAGGGTTACGGACATGGTGAAAAACATGACGTCCTACCTTGAGCAGATCCGCCGGATGTCCATAGAAAACAAGGACAGACAGCAGGCGGCCTTCGCCGATCATTCGGAAATGCTGGAGCTCATCAAAAACAAAGACCTCGACCGGCTCCTTGACCTGAATCATCGGCATCTGACCCGGTCCATGGACTTTGTTTCGAAATACTTCGGCCAGATCAACGAGCCCAAAGCTGAATAACCGTCAAAACCGCCATAATAAACCGCACAGCATTATAGCGGTTTTCTTATATCAGACATTTTGATTTGAAAGCGAACATTAAACGCGTTATCCATACCATTTGACCATAAAAAATACAAAAATTTCAGTTGACATCCGGGTAAAAATGTTGTATATTCATACTAAGACCTGTACACTGAATACTGTATCCAAAGTTTTCGGGAAGCAGCGTCATTGAAGGGTTTGAGACGGGATATACGCCTTTTTCCGGTAAAAGGAGGAAGCATTATGTCAGCAGTAAAAATCACGGAAACCTGTTTGCGGGACGGACACCAGTCCCTCCTGGCCACAAGACTGAAAACATCCGAGATGCTACCGATCATTGAAAAAATGGACGAAGTCGGCTATCACGCCATGGAAATCTGGGGCGGGGCGACCTTTGACTCCGCCATCCGCTACCTCAACGAAGATCCCTGGGAAAGACTCCGGGAAATCAAGAAAAGAACGAAAAAAACAAAGCTGCAAATGCTTGTGCGGGGCCAAAATTTAGTGGGATACCGGCATTACGCCGACGATGTCGTGGAGCTCTTCGTCGCCAAATCCATTGAAAACGGCATCGACATCATCCGGACCTTCGACGCCCTCAACGATCTGAGGAACCTCGAGTCCTCCATCGCGGCCACAAAGAAGTACGGCGGCCACTGCCAGGGTTGTATCGCCTACGCCACGAGCCCGGTCCACACGATAGACTATTATGTGAATAAGGTCAAAGGATTGGAGCAACTGGGCGTGGATTCCATCTGTATCAAGGATATGGCGGGGATCCTGCTCCCCAACGAGGCCTACGCCCTGATCAAAGAACTCAAAAAAATCACGGCGCTTCCCATCGAGATGCACACCCATTGCACGAGCGGCGTGGCGCAACTCATGTACCAGAAATCCGTCGAAGCGGGCGCGGATTGCATCGATACGGCCATTTCGACGCTTTCCAGCGGAACGAGCCAGCCGGCCACCGAAGTTTTCCAGGCGACCTGGCAGGGGACGGATCTCGATCCCGGGCTCAATATGGCCCTTCTCGAGGAAATCGCCGATTATTTCAAGCCGATCCGGGCCGAATACGTGAAAGAGGGCATTTTGAAAATCAACGCCATGTATACGGACCCCAAGGCCCTGATCTACCAGATCCCCGGCGGCATGCTGTCCAATCTCATGGCCCAGCTCGAAGGCATGAAGGCCTTTTCCAAATACGAGGCCGTGCTGAAGGAAGTGCCTCTCGTGAGAAAAGACCTCGGCTATCCGCCGCTGGTGACGCCCATGTCCCAGATGGTGGGCGCCCAGGCCGTATTTAACGTCATGATGGGCGAACGCTACAAAGTGGTCCCCAAAGAAATCAAAAACTATGTCAAAGGTCTCTACGGACAGCCGCCCGCGCCCTTTGACCCCGAGATCCAGAAAAAGATCATCGGCGACGACGTCCCGGTGACCGTACGCCCGGCGGATCTTTTGGCGCCGGAGCTCCCGAAATGTCAGGAAGAAATCGGCGCCCTGGCCAAAACGCCCGAAGATCTCCTGATGTACGCGATTTATCCCGATATCGCGAAAAAATACCTGGAAACCAGATAAAAAAACAGAAAACATCTCCATAAATGAGGTAAAGCAATGAGCAGAACAGGCATTTGCGGAAACGAAAAGGATTCGGACGTCCTTGTGACCGTCGATCTCGATCACAGCGGCGTCGACATTACCCTCGACTCCAAACTGAAAAAAATGTTCGGCCCCCTGATGGTACAGGCCGTAAAGGACGCGCTGGCGGAACTGGGCCTGGAAAACGCCGCCGTCACGGTCAAAGATTTCGGCGCTTTGGATTTCGCGATCCGGGCCCGGGTCAAGACCGCCGTCAAACGGGCGCAAAGGGGAGGCGATGGGAATTGCTGAAAAAATCCAAGCGAACCATGCTCTTTTCTCCGGCCGATACGCCGAAGAACCTCTTTACGGCCCATCTTTACGGCGCGGACTGCGTGATCTTCGATCTGGAGGACGCCGTCAAATACGCCGAAAAGGACGCGGCCCGGGATTTGCTGGCCGAGGCCTTGCGCGTCATGGACTACGGCGATACCCAGATCTACGCCCGGATTAACCCGCTCTACACGGAATTCGGCCGGGCCGACGTGGAGACCCTCGTCCCCGCGGGCCTGCGGCGGATGCGCCTCGCCATGTGCGAGAAGCCGGAACAGGTCAGGGAGCTCGACGCGCTTTTGACGGAACTTGAAACAAAATACGGAATAGAACCGGGTTCCTGCCAGATCCAATGCTCGCTGGAAACGCCCCTGGGCGTCACAAACGCCTTGGCCGTAGCGACGGCCTCCAAAAGGGTCGAGTCCGTCTCCTTCGGGGCCGAGGACTTTACCCGCTCCATCGGGGCCCAACGGACCAAGGCGGGGAATGAGATTTTCCTCGCCCGGAACATGGTCGTCATGGCGGCCGCCATCGCGGGCGTCGACGCCGTGGATACGGTCTGGGCCGACATCAATGACGAGGCAGGGTTCCGGGAAGAAGTCCGGATGGCCATGAACCTCGGATTTGCCGGAAAATCCTGCATTCACCCATCGCAGATCAAAATTGTACACGAAGTCTTTACGCCCTCGCGGGAGGAAATCGAAAAGTCCCTCGCGATCCTCGAGGCGGCAAAAGACGCGGATATCGAAAAAGGCGGCGTCATCACCGTAAACGGCAAAATGGTGGATATTCCGGTGATCGCCAAAGCGGAAAAAGTCGTGCGTCTCGCGAGGGGCGCGGGCATTATTGCATGAGGAGGAGCGATATGGCAACGGAACAGCAAGTAATTACAAAATCCGGGATTACGCTCCCGTCACGGATCGACGGCTACGGCGAGGTCAAACCCTTCGCCGGAGCCTTCGCCACGGCGCCTCAGGGAAAAAAATACGCGCCCGCCAAGGGGACTTGCCCGCCCGGGACCGTCAAAGTCCTCGGAAATATCGCGGAAGCCATCGAAAAAACAGGTCTCAGAGACGGTATGACGATTTCCTTTCATCACCATTTGCGAAACGGCGACTATGTCCTGAACCTCGTGATGGATGAGATCGCCCGTCTCGGTATCAAAAATCTCACGATTTGCGCCTCTTCGTTGACCAACGCCCACGAGCCGCTCCTTGAGCACATTAAGTCCGGCGTGGTTACGGGGCTTCAGACCTCAGGTCTGCGGGGAGGCATCGCCAAAGCGGTCTCCCGTCAGAATATTTTAGGGAAACCGGTCATTTTCCGGACCCACGGCGGCAGAGCCCGGGCCATAGAGGCGGGCGAGACAAAAATCGACGTGGCCTTTGTGGCGGCGCCGGTCAGCGATCCCATGGGCAACATCAACGGTTGCGAGGGAAAATCGGCCTTCGGTTCCATGGGCTATCCCATGGTGGACGCCGGCTACGCTGAAAAGGTCGTTGTCATCACCGACAATCTCGTTCCCTTTCCGCTGAAACGGATCAGTATCCCCATGACCCTGATCGACTACGTCGTTCCGGTGGAATCCATCGGAGATCCCGAGCAGATCTCGGCGGGCGCGATCCGGATCACGAAAAACCCGCAGGAACTCCTGATCGCGGAGCGGGCCGCCCAAGTCCTTATCGCGGCCGGAGCCGTCAAAAACGGCTTTTCGTTCCAGGCGGGGACCGGAGGGGCTTCTCTCGCGGTTTGCCGCTTTATCAAAGACTATATGCGGGAAAATCAAATCAAAGGGTCTTTCGGCGCAGGCGGCATTACGGCCACCATGGTGGAGCTCCTCAATGAGGGCTATTTCGAAACCCTGCTCGATACCCAGAGCTTTGACGACAGTTCGGCCAAATCCATGGCCGTCAACGCCTCCCATGTGGAGATGTCGGCCTCCATGTACGCCAACCCCCACAACAAGGGCTGTACGGCTCATATGCTGGATATCATGATCCTCTCGGCCACGGAAATTGACGAGGAATTCAACATCAATTCCCTGACGGATTCCAACGGCACGATTATGGGGGCTCTGGGCGGCGCGCCCGATACGGCGGCCGGGGCAAAACTCACTCTTGTGGTCGCGCCCTCCATGCGAAAGCGGATCCCCATTGTGAAGGACCATGTGACGCATATCAGTACGCCCGGCGAGACCGTGGACGTCCTTGTGACCGAACGGGGGGTCTGTGTCAACCCCAGGCGGACGGATTTGATCCGGGCGCTGACGGAAGCGGGGATTCCGCTGAAAAGCATGGCGGATCTGCGCCGGGAAGTGGAAAAGCTGACCGGAGTACCGGCAAAACCCGAATATACCGACGTCATCGTCGGCGTCGTCGAATACCGGGACGGAACCGTCCTTGACGTCATTCGGCAGATCAAAGAAAATCAATAAATTCAATACTACATTAGAGAATACATTCCGTGGGAGGCGCCCGATTGGACGGAAAATGGAAGCGGACAGCGCTCATATTCTGTGTGATGTGCAAGCTGGGGTGTTTTACCTTCGGCGGCGGGTGGAGCATAATCGCTCAAATGCAGACTGAATTTGTAGAAAAACGGCCCTGGCTGACCGAAGAGCAGATTGTGGACTTCACTTCCCTCGCAAGGACCTTTCCCGGGATCATGGTCATCAATTTCGCGGTCATGTCGGGCTACACGCTGGCGGGAATCCCCGGCGCATTTGCGGCGGCCGTGGGTCTGTCGCTGCCGGCGGTGGTCGCCATCGGCCTTGTGACATACTTTTACGCAAGCCTCAAGGGAAATCCCCGGGCGGAAAAAATCCTGAACGGCGTCCGGGCCTCGGTAATCCCCATTATTCTCTCCGCGGGCATCAAGCTCTGGAAAGCCGCGGTCAAAGGGAAAGCCAGCCGGATACTGCTCGCGGTCTCCTTCGCGCTCTGCGCCTTTACCGGCGCAAACAAGCTCCTTGTGATCGGGCTGGGCGTCGCGGCGGGACTCGTCCTCTGGAAAAGGAGGCGGTCCTGATGCTGTGTCTGCTGCTCTTCCTGTCCTTCGCGAAAATCGCCTTTTTCAGCTTTGGCGGGCTCACCATGGTTCCGGTCATCAACGACGTCGTCCTCCGTTACGGCTGGATGACGCCGACGGAAGTCATGGACATCGTCGCCATCGCGGAAATGACGCCGGGCTCTCTGGGGATCAACTGCGCGACCTTTGTGGGCCTTCGCGCGGGCGGCATACCGGGCGCGCTTTCGGCAAGCCTCGGCGCCATGGTTCCCTCCCTTACGCTCTGCATGGTCGCGACGTACTTTATCATGCGGCTTCGCGGCAATACGCTTCTGGAGACCGTTATGGCCGCCATCCGGCCCGTTTGTCTCGGCATGATCTTTGCGCTCATGATTACCCTGGGGAAAACGACATATTTTGCGGCAACCCTCGGCGTCCGCTGGAATCTTGTCCTGATCGGCGTCGTCGCGGGATTCTGCCTTCTGAAAATCCGGTTGACCATACCCAAAACCATACTCATCTCAGCGGTACTGGGTCTGCTTTTGGGATAATATACCATACTACACACTACAAAATTTTAAGGAGAGTTGTTATGAAGAGAAGAAATGTCATCTTGATGCTGCTTGCGCTGATTTTCGGCGTCTGCGCCACGGCTTCCGGAAAAGCCGCCGGCGATTGGAAATGGGAACGGAAAATTGAGATCATCTGCCCCTGGGGCGCCGGAGGCGGAGCGGACACCACGCTTCGGGCCTTTACGAGCGCGTTGGAAAAAGTCATCGGCGTACCCGTAGTCGTAAACAACAAAGCTGGCGCGGGCGGCGTGACAGGCGTTGAATTCGCCTCGAAACAGCCCACGGACGGCTACACCTATGTGCTGTGCACTCCCTCGCCGCTGCTGGCTCAGATTACCGGCCAGACGGACTATGACGTGTACGGGACGATCCACCCGCTGACCCAGCTGGTACACGACGTGAACATTTTTGTGACCAGCAAAGATTCCCCCTACAGCACCTATGAAGAACTGAAGGAATACTGCAAGAAGAACCCCGGCAAGGTAAAATGCGGCGTTATGACCATTACGGGTCTCGACGCGGCCTGCGTCGCCGCCGCCTGGCAGGGCGACGTGGAAGCGGTGGCCTATACGGAAGGGGCCCAGCTCAACGCCGACATCCTCGGCGGACATGTGGCTCTGGGCTGCGTAGGACCCGCCGAAGTATCGGCCCTGATCGAATCGGGCGACATGAAAGCGATCCTGAGCTGCACGGAACAGAGACTGACGCTGCCGAAGCTGGATAAAGTGCAGTGCGCCGGCGAAGTGGGCTTGAACGCCTTCTTCGGACCCGCCAGAGGGATTTTCTACATCAAGGGAACGCCCGAAGCGGCGCTGAAGGCCTTCGAAGCGGCTGCGGAAAAAGCCGTTGCCAGCAAAGAATTCCAGAATTGGGCCAAGGAACAGGGCCTGGACCAGAGACCGGGCTGGAAGAACACGGCCGACTATCAGGCCGCCTGGGATAAAGATTACAAGGATCTTTCCGCTTTGTTCGGCAAGAAATAAAGCCTGCTTTTCAGGAATCTCCGGATGGGGAGTGCGACCGTACTCCCCATTCTTTAAAAAAAGGAACAGGTGAATGTGAATGGATATACTCTTTTCCGGCGCGCTGCTCATTTTTTCCGTCTATTGCTTTATTCTCGTGGGGACAACGTCTCCCGCGCCGACGCCGACGGAACTGGGCGCAGCCTTTTGGCCGCGGATTATTTTATTCTTTCTGATCGTTTTGACGATCGTGAATCTGTACAACATTTTGAAAAACGCGAAGCAGGAAAAAAAGGACGCCAAAGCGCTCTTTGCCGATCTGAATCTCAAGGCCTTTGTCAGGAGCAAGCTCTTTGTGGGGATGATCCTCGTGGCGGCAATGGCGCTGCTTTATTCGAAAATCGGCTTTATTCCCGTCAGCTTTTTGTTTTTGTTCTCTTACGGCCTCTTGATCGGCGCGAAACAAAAGGGAAAACTGGTCCTGTTTTCGCTGGTCATCACGGCCATTATCTATGTGCTGTTCCAGGGGGCGCTGAAAATCATGCTGGCCCGTGGAATCGGACCTTTCCGCAGTTTTGCGCTCTTTACGGAAAGCTTGTTGATGTTTTGAGGAAGGGGGAGATGACTTATGTTTAAATTACTGGTTATGGGTCTGAAAATTGTACTTACGCCCTCGACCTTTCTGCTGATCGCCGCGGGGACCATACTGGGGACCGTATTCGGCGCCATGCCCGGCGTATCGGCGGCCATGGCCGTGGCGCTCTGCCTGCCTTTCGCCTACGCCATGAATCCGGTCGTAGCCATCGCCTTTATGAGCAGCGTCTATTGCGCGGCCATTACCGGCGGCGGCATCACGGCAATTCTGTTCAAGATCCCCGGAACGCCTTCCAACGCCCCGACGACCTTTGACGGCTATCCCATGGCCCAGCGGGGGGAAGCGGGCAAGGCCCTGGGCTATTCCTTGATCGCCTCCGCCGTAGGCGGACAGCTGGCGGCCCTGGCCATGGCCCTGGTGACGCCGCAGCTGGCCAATATCGGGCTTAAATTCGGCCCTTCGGAACTCTTTGCCGTAGCCTTTTTGGGGCTCTCGGTGCTTTCGTATCTCGACAGCGACAAGATGGTCAAAACCTTGATTTCGGGACTTCTGGGGCTTTTTCTCGCCTGCGTCGGCATGGATCCCATGCTGGGCGTACCGAGATTCACCTGGGGAAATTCCACGCTGCTGTCGGGAATCGAGATGATCCCCATTATGATCGGGCTTTTCGCCGTGACGGAAGTATTGAAGGAAACCCAGGACAGGAGCAAGCTTGAAGCCCTCGACACGAAAAGCGACGGGAAAATGGCGACGGTTCTGCCCTCATTCCTCGAATTGTGGAAAACAAAATGGACGATGCTGCGATCCTCCACGCTGGGCACGATTGTCGGGATCCTACCCGGCGCCGGCGCGACCATCGCGTCATTTCTGTCCTATGCCATAGAAAAAAAGGTCGGGAAAAACGCCAAAGACCTGGGAACCGGGATCCCCGACGGCATTGTGGCCTCGGAATGCGCCAATAACGCCGCCACCGCAGGCTCCATGGTACCGCTTTTGTCTCTCGGCATCCCCGGCGGCAACGCGGCGGCCATTATGCTGACGGCCCTTGTCGTCAAGGGCGTGCAGCTGGGCCCCATTCTCATGAAGACCCAGCCTCGCTATATGGCGGCGGTCTTCGGCTCCATGTTCCTGACCAATATCATCATGGTCATCGTATCGATGCTGATCGCCAAGATCTTCGCGAAAATTTTGGGCGTCCCCTATTATATTCTGGGTCCCGTGATCATCATGCTCGCTACGATCGGATCCTACGCCCTCGCCAACAATACCGGCGACGTGGTCCTGATGGCGACGGCCGGCATTATCGGCTACGCCTTCGTAAAGCTCGGTTACAATCCCGCCGCGCTGGTGCTGGGGCTTGTGCTGGGGCAAATGTGCGAGTCCAATTTCCGCCGGGCCTATACGCTCACCAACGGCAATATGAAGGCGGTTTTCGCGAGACCGATCACCGCGGTTATCGTGCTGATCTGCGTCGCCATGCTGCTGACGCCGCTGTTCAAGTCGCTTGTCGGAAAAAAGAAAGCGTAAACTTAAAAACCGCCGTTTCAAAACGGCGGTTTTTTTCCGGATTTTTCCCCAGAAATAGCGCAGGGACGGCAACAGCCGCCCCCTGTGTGAGATCTATCCCATAAAGGATCTATATGGAAAGAATCTATTGTTTCCTGTTATTTCCTTTGGTTCTACCATATTACCATATTTTTGGGATTTGTCAAGGGGAATTTTATTTTTTTTTGTCTTATTCGACGCTGACGAGATTGACCCTCGAAACGCCGTCGATCTCGCTGACCCGGCGGATAAAGCCTTCGATGCTGATATTCATTTCGCTGACGTCCATGCTCATGGTCACCACGGCCTTCGTATGGATCGGAATATTCTGGTTGATCGTGATGATGTTGCAATTGGAGGAGAGCACAAGACGCAGCACATTGGAGAGCACGCCTTTTTTGTGGTGCAGGATAAAGGAAATCACCGCCTTTTTCTGGATCATATTGCTTGTCGGCAAGAATACGTAATCTTTGTATTTATAATACGTACTCCGTGAAATGCCGACTTTTTTGGCCGCCTCGCTGACTTTGAGGAATTCCTTTTCCTCCATGAGGCGGTTGACTTCCACGACTTTGAGGAACACGTCAGGTAATACGCTTTTGTCCACAATCAGGTAATTGTCCAGCATTTTGTCCTCCTCTCCGGTAATGTTTGAGCCTCTTTCTACAGGAATGTCGCGCCGTTCCGGTCCGTTTTCAGGAGTTTCGCGGACCAGCCGCCCTTGAGCGCTTTGAGCTTTTCTTCAATAATGGCGGCGCTTTGGTCTCTTTCGATGACGTTCATCAAGGTGGGGCCGCTCCCCGAGATGAAGAAGCAGACGCTGTCCGTTTCCCGGCAAAGGGCCCTGACCTCTTCGTATTCCGGGATGAGTTTTTTGCGGTAGGGCTCGTGGATGCGGTCGTCCATGACGAGGCGGAGCAGATCGCAGTCGTAATTTTCAAAGGCCTTGAGGATAACGCCCAAACGCGAAAGGCTGTAGACGACGTCGGCCCGGGAATAGACCTCGGGGAGCGCCTGCCTCGCCTCTTTCGTTTGCGTCTCAAAGTCCGGGATCAACGCGAGAAAGGAAAAACGCTCGTCCATCCGGTATCGCTCAAGATACGCGCGCCCCCCCGCCGTGCATGAGGCCGTAAGTCCGCCGTAGAGCGAGGGCGACACGTTGTCGGGGTGGCCTTCGATGGCGGTCGCGATGGAAAAGACATCCTTGTCGTTGACCTCAGTTCCCGTGAGGCCGTAGGCGCCGAGGATGCCCGCGACGATACAGGCCGAAGAACTGCCCAGCCCGCGGGAAACGGGTATTTCAGACTTGATTTGGATCGACACGCCGGGAACGCTTTTCCGCAAATGGGAAAGGCCCGCGAGAAAACTTGTGTAGACGAGGTTGTTTTTGCCCCGGTATTTTTCTTCACAACCGGTGATCTCAAGCCCTTCGGCGATTTCCGTGAACGTAAAATCCGCGTAGAGGGCAAAGGCCATGCCCAAGGTATCAAAGCCGGGGCCGATGTTGGCGCTCGTGGCGGGGACTCTGACCGTAATCATGAGCGCATCCCCCCGAGGGCCTTGAGGACCGAAGCGGCCATTTGGGAAATATCGACAACGCCGTCATGGAGGACAGGTTTTGTCTGTAATGTTTCGAGACTTCGGGGAATGGACGTCCCCGTGAGCTCAGCCAGTCTTCGCATCTGCGCGAAGGGATCGGCCGTCTCTTGCGGGCCGTCGATGGCCGTCAGCACATCCGTCGCGAATTTGTACGGCGAGGCCGTGGAAAGGATCACGGTCCGACAGCCGCCCAAAAGTTCGGACCGCCTGTTCCGGCAATCTTCAAACGCGCGCCAGGCCACTGCCGTATGCGGATCGAGCACATAGCGCTCTTTTTGAAAAACCTCGCGGATTGTCTGTCGGGTGGCGTCATCATCCGCGCAAGCCCCCGCGAAGATCTCACGGATCGTTGAAAACAGTCCGCCGCCCGCTTGATAGACGCCTTTTTCCCTGAGGTCGCCCATGAGACCCGCCACCTTGGCGTGATCGCCTCCGCTTGCGCCGTAAAGCAGGCGCTCGAGGTTGCTTGAAATCAGAATATCCATCGACGGGGAAATCGTCGTCAGAAAATCCCGCTTCCGGTCATATCTGCCCGTCTCTAAAAAATCCGTCAGGACGTTATTGGCGTTTGACGCGCAAATAAAGCGGTTTACCGGCAGGCCCATGCGGTATGCGTACCAGCCTGACAGGATATTGCCGAAATTCCCCGTGGGGACGACGAAATTGATTTTTTCACCGGCCCGGATCACGCCTGAGTCCACAAGGCGCAGGTACGCCCACACATAGTAGACGGTCTGGGCGGCCAGACGGCCGATGTTGATGGAATTGGCGCTGGAGAGCTGAATATTTGCGGTATCCAGAGCCTTCAAAAAAGCGGCGTCCCCGAAGAGGGCCTTGACGCCGCTCTGGGCGTCGTCAAAATTCCCGCGGATCGCTGCGACGCCTACGTTCCGGCCTTCCTGGGTCAGCATTTGCAATGCCTGGATCCGGCTCACTTTCTCATGGGGGTAAAAGACGAAAATTTTCGTGCGGGGCGCGTCCTTGAAGCCTTCTAGGGCCGCTTTACCGGTATCTCCGGAGGTCGCGGTCACGATGAGGATGTCTTTTTTGAGTCCCGTCGCCTCAAGGGACAGCCGGATCAGCTGGGGCAACATTTGCAGGCCGAAATCTTTGAAGGCGCAGGTGGGCCCGTGAAAGAGTTCCAGAATATGCGCTTCCCGCAGGGCCGTCAAATTCGCCGGTTCCGCCGCGGCAAATTTACCGTCATAGGCTAAAGATACGGCTTCCGTCAGGGCTTCATCGGGAAAATCCAGAAATTTCCCCAAGACCGCTTTGGCTGTCTCCGCGTAAGATTTGCCCTCCAGAGCGCGCCAATCGAGGGGCGATTCGGCCGATTGTTCAAGAACAAAGAGGCCGCCGTCGGGGGCGAGACCCTCCAAAATGGCATTTGCCGCTGATTTCCGGATGTTTCCGGATCTTGTGCTTTCGTAAATTTTTTGCATTTTGCGTTTCCTCCCGAATATTCGTGAAATTATCATTGACCAATTCCACTGTTATATGATACAATGTTTTTACAGAAAATACAAGTGTTTTTCCTGTAAAGACATTTTTTTATTTTGCAAGGGGGAGTACAGCATGAAGATAGCCATATTGGGGTTTGGAACGGTTGGAAGCGGCGTTTATGACATCATCACCAACCAGACATCCCCGCTGTTGGCCAACATCAAAGTTGCAAAAATCCTGATCCGGAAAGGGAAAGAGAAAAAACTGCCGATTATGGTCGATGACATCGCGGATATCGTAAATGATCCCGAAATTGCCCTCGTTGTGGAAAGTATGGGCGGGCTCCATCCCGCGTACGAATACATCAAACTGGCCCTGACTCATGGAAAGCATGTGGTCACGGCCAATAAAGCCGTTTTGGCGAGAAATATCGCGGAATTTGAGGCTTTGGCCAAAGAAAACGGCGTATTTTTGTCTTTCGAGGCCAGTACGGCGGGGGGCATCCCCTGGATCGCCTCGGTGGAAAAGGCCCGTCGTATCGATGCCGTTTCACGGTTTTACGGGATATTGAACGGGACGACGAACTATATTCTGGATTCCATGGACGAGCGGGAGGAAGATTTTGCCGACGCCCTGGCAAAGGCCCAGGAATTGGGCTACGCCGAGGCCGATCCTTCGGCGGATATCGACGGGGTCGACGTTAAAAATAAAGTCGTCATTTCCTGCGCCATCGCCTTCAATTCCGTCGTCGATATTGATTCCTTTCCTTGCTACGGCATCCGGAACATCGACAAGCGGGATATCGCCTATTTCAAGCGGGAAAACCGCATCGTGAAGCTGATCGGCGAGGCCAGCCGCTTCGGCGACAAGTATGAGGCCTTCGTGATGCCCAACGCCTTCACCCGGGACGCCATGGAAGCCACGGTGCGCCGGAACCTCAATATCGTCACGCTCTGCGGCAGCACCATCGGGGAGCTCAAATTTTACGGTCAGGGCGCGGGCAAATTTCCCACGGCAAACGCCGTCATACAGGATATTCTCGACATTTTTTCCGAAAAGACGGAATATACCATTGACGTCAAGCGGAAAATCGACTATGATGATACGCAAAGCAAAAACAACTATATATTGAGAACCGGCCGGGCGCTGACGAATCCTCTGTTTCGCGCCGTGATCCCCTTTGAGGGGCTGTACTACCACCATGCCGACGGCCTGACGATCCGGGAGATGCGGGGGCTGGCCGAGCAGGCCGGTGAAGCGGACAAGCGGTTCTTTATCATAAAACAAGCGGATTTTTAGGAGGCCTCATGCTGAAAATTGTGAAATTCGGCGGCTCGTCGGTCGCCAACAGCGAACAGTTCAAAAAAGTCAAAGACATTGTATTATCCGATGAAAGCCGGCAGTTTGTGGTGATCAGCGCCTCAGGAAAGGGAAAGGGCGCCGACAACAAGATCACGGACCTGCTTTTTTTGTGCCACGCCCATTTGGAGTACAATATCGCCTGCGACAACATTTATCAGATCATCCGGGACCGGTTTACGGGCATCAAGCGGGATCTCGACCTGACGTACGACATTGAGGGGGAATTGGATCTGATCCGTTCCGAACTCAATAAAGATACCGATATCCATTACCTCGTGAGCCGCGGCGAATACCTGACGGCCCTCCTGATGGCGGAATATCTGGGCTATCACTTTGTGGACGCCAAGGACCTGATTTTTTTCAATTATGACGGAACCATCGATTATCCGAGGATCAAAAGCAAGCTCTCGGAGATCACGAAAACACAAAGCAAGCTGGTGATTCCCGGCTTTTACGGCTCCCTTCCCAACGGGGCGCTTCGGATCATGTCCCGGGGCGGCGGCGACGTCACGGGCTCCATCATGGCCAATGTGGTCAGCGCCGATATCTATGAGAATTGGACGGACGTTTCGGGGATTCTGACCGCCGATCCGCGCATCGTGAAAAACCCCCGGCACATCAACGCCATTACGTACAGCGAGCTCAGGGAGCTCTCGTACATGGGGGCCAGCGTGCTCCACGAGGAAGCCGTATTTCCCGTAAAAGAAAAAAACATCCCGATCCATATCCTGAACACGAACCGGCCCGCCGACGAAGGGACCTATATTTTCGATAAATGCGAGGACAACGAGCCCGACAATATCGTAACCGGCATCGCGGGGAAGAAAAATTTTTCCATCCTCACGATCCAGAAAAACCGGCTCGAAAACAAAGTCGGAATCATCAAAAAAGCCCTCGATATCCTGGAAAAATACAGAATTCCCGTCGAACACATTCCGACGGGGATCGATTCCTTTTCCGTGATCGTCGACAACGCCAAAATCAAGCCGAATATCTATGAAATCATGATGGAGCTGAAAACCAATTGCGAGGCCGATGACGTCTCGATTATCGAGCATATTGCCCTGATCGCCACCGTGGGACGGAACATGAAACGGCGCTCCGGCGTCTCAGGACGGCTCTTCAGCGCCCTCGGGAAGCGGGGAATCAATATTTACGCCATTTCCCAGACCAGCGAGGAGATCAACATCATCACGGGCGTGGCCGAAAGCGCCTACGAAGATACGATCCGGGCCATTTACGAGGAATTTGTGGGGTGCACAAAATAATTCGTGCATTTACTTGACGTAGCCTCTAATTTGTGATAGTATGTATCTATATCTCAATAACGAGGTGATTAGCATGTCCGATACAACAAATTTGAGTATTCGAATAGATCGCAATTTAAAAGAAGAAGCGGATAAAATTTTCAATGATCTCGGTATGAACCTGACAACGGCAATTACCGTTTTTATCCGTCAGGCAGTTAGACAGCGGAAAATACCGTTTGAGCTGACTTTGGGAGAAAATGAATCCGCACGAAAAATTACGATGGCGGAAGCAGTGGCTGCCACTGAGCGGATTTGGCAAGCTTCCATCAAAAATGGGACCGATAAGATGACGCTTGCGGAAATTGAGGCGGAAATTTGAAGCATTATCCGAAAGAGGATTTTATCAAGACGCCGACGGAATTTCTGTCATTATGTACGATGTCAGAGAAATAAAGGCCCTCCCTTAATCGTGGCATGAATTTTGAGCTGAAGCGCAAATAAAAAGGAGGAATGTTCAGGATGGACGCAGATATCATCAGAATAATGGACTGCGGGCAGGTTATTGAAATAAGATATGAAAATTGTATACAATATGCCGGACGCGACAGTATCGGGGGCGTTGCGTTGGGATTCCGACTGATGCAGCGGGCGATACGGGATTTGAGTCCCGGGATCATTCCCGAAAGAAAGTCATTCAAGATCAGAACCTGCTTTCCGGGACCCGGGACGAAGGACGCTGTAGAATTCATCACTAGGGCGGTAACAAGAGGGGAATATCTTGTGGATCAGGCGTTCCTTCACCAGGCGCCTGAAGCCGTGATCGGCAGATTGGGTTTTGAGGTGACAATCGGAGACGCGACGGCGCGCTATGTGACCATGGACGGCGCAATGAGCGAAGAATTCATCCGTATCGGTCGCCTGAACAAGACTGACAGGATCACGTTCGAGGAAAAGCTGCGCTGGACCCAACTCAAAGAGAGTCTGGCGCGGACGCTTATGGACACGCCGACGGAAGTGACGATTTTGCGGTTGGAGTAGACCCTAAGCAAATAAAAAATCCCCCTTCAACAGGGAGATTTTTTTTATTTGCTTTTGGCTGCCCTTATTTCGTTAAAATCAGCGATTTGATATCCACTTTCTTCTCGATCATCCCGTTTTGGAGCATGAAGTCCATGGTTTTTTCCATGGCGCTGACGTCGCTGTCCCGTATCGTGTTGTCAAAATCGTAGAGCGGATACATTTTGAGCACGGCCTCTTTATCGAGGTCGGTCTCTTTGGCGCTGAGGGCGATCACTTCGTCGTAATTTTCCGCCATGTACGCGAGGATATCCTTTCGCGCCTGGAGAAACGCTTCCACGACTTCCGGATTGCTCTTCAGGTATTTTTCGCTGGTCGCCGACACAATTACGGGATCAATGAGCCCTTCGCCGGTCGCGACGATATAATTTCCGGCGAGTTCCGCGTTGTAGGCGGCGGGTCCCGCAAGCAGCGCGATGTCTATGCTGCCGTTATCGAGGGCCGCCTTGGCGTTGGGGATGTCCATCTTGATAAATTCCACATCGGACTCTTTCAAGCCGTTTTTGGCCAGAAACGCCAGGAGCAGCTCATGCAGGATGGTCCCCTTGGGTCCCGCGACCTTTTTCCCTTTAAGAGAAGCCGCGTCCGTCGGAATTTTTGTCTTGGAAAACAGCATATACGCGCCGGGCGCGCGGCTGTAGACGTCGATGATCTTGATGTCCAGACCGTTTGCGGCGGCCAGAATGACCGACGTCGCGCCTACCGCGTGCAGAAACTGGATATCTCCGGACGCCAGCGCGTTTGTCTGGTCCGGTCCCGCCGTCAGCGTGGAGTATTCCACCTCCAACCCCCATTTCTCAAAGGCTTTCTGAAAAATTCCTTTTTCCCTTTCCACAATGGACGGCACATTCAGCGGCGATTTTACGTAGGTCACGCCGATTTTGTCCTTGGAAAAGGCCAAAGCGCACAACAGCAACATACCGACAACGACTAAAACTTTTTTCATGATTCTCCTTTCATCTTTCGTCTGTTTACTTTAATTGAGTTAAAATGTCCTGTTTTACCGTAATCATTTTCTGATCAAGCAGGTCCCGCGGATAGGGATAGTCTTCGAGAGAATATTCTTTTTTCACGCCGCCCCGCTCAAAGATGATGATTTTCTTTCCCAATAACAGACTTTCGTCGATATTGTGAGTCACAAAGACGATGTCCTTTTGGGTCAGCGCCTGGATTTTCAGCAGTTCCCGCTGCATGGCCTCTCGCGTGAAATAATCCAGCGCGGCAAAGGGCTCGTCCATCAGAATGATGTCCGGCTCATAGAAAAAGGCCCTCGCGATGGCTACCCGCTGCTGCATGCCGCCTGACAGCTGCGCGGGCTTCGCCCGGGCGAAATCCTTTAACCCGACGAGCTCAAGCCACTTCCATACGTTTTCCCGATCCGCTGTCGAAGGTTTTTTTCCGAGGACGACCGCGATATTGTCATAGGCGCTCAGCCAGGGCAGCAGACGCGGCTCCTGGAAAACGAAGCCGATTCTTTTGTTGCCGGGGATTTCCAATACGCCGCCGTCTATGGATTCAAGTTCTGAAAGCATACGCAGAAATGTCGTCTTTCCGCTGCCGCTTTTCCCCAAAATGGCGGTGATTCCCCCGATGCAGCATTCGAAGCTGAGGCCTTCAAATACGCTGATCGTCTCATGATCAATGACAAAGGATTTGTTGAGATTTCTTACTGCTATGCCGCTAATTTTGATCCCCTCCCCAGTTGAATCGCTTCAACATCAGCTGAAACAGCAAATCCGTCAAGAATCCCGTCAGGCCGATAAAGACAATGCCGACAATAATTTTGTCCGAGCGGGACATCTGCTGGGCGTCAATGATGAAATACCCCAACCCGGCTGAAGCGGCCACCATTTCCGCTCCGATAATGGCCCGCCAGGCGTATCCGAGACCGATGCGCATGCCGACCACAATATCCGGAATCGCGTTAGGCAGGATAATTTTCGTAAAGCGCTTCCATTTTGAAAAGCGGAAAATTTTCCCGACCTCAAGGAGTTTCGGATCGCAACTTCCGATGCCTTTTTTGATGCTGAGAAACATCGGGAAAAAGGTCGCGAGGAAAATGATGATCAGCTTTGTCGTTTCGCCGATCCCGAACCACAAAATGAGGAGCGCGATCAGGGAAAGGGGCGGCACATGCCGCATAAACTCGAAGATTCCCTTGTACCAGCCGAAGGTCTTTTCTTTGATTCCCGCCAGAGCGCCAAGGATAAAAGCCGCGCCGAAAGAGAGGGCATAGCCCGTAAACACGCGTTTCACGCTGGTTCCCACATGTTTGGCGAGTTCCCCGCTCCGGAGCATTTTCGCGAAGGCGAGGGCCACTTTTTGCGGACTCGGAAACACATAACTGTTCCAGACGCCCGCTTGGGACAAAATCTGCCAAAGGCACAGCAGAATCAACAGAAAGACAAGGCTTTTCGTTTTCGCGCGCAGAAAGCTCATGGGATCCCATCTCCGTTATGGCAACCGTCCGGACAGTACAGCAGCTCAATGATTCTGATCCCGCCAAGATCCGGATTGCCGCCCAATTGATCAATTTTTTCCTTCGAAGGCAACGAAAGGACAGCGTCGGCGTATTCGGCGAAGAACCCCGGCGGAATGGGACTCTCCTTCAAGTCCGACGGCATGGTCTCGATTTGATAAATCCCAACGAATTCCTTCCAGGTAAAAAATCTTGTCCCGGAAAGGCCTAAGCGCTCTCCGTAAGCTTTGAGCGAATCGCAGGGCGTGACGATATACAGGCGGCCTTTTCCGGCGTACCGCCGGTGGATTTCCAGCGCGGATTCGATCAGAATCGGGTGGATCGCCGGCGCCGCGAACGAGTCGGGCCCGTGATTTTGCAGGAAATATTCCCGCGCCTTGGGGCAGCGTCCGTCCAAAAGACATTTACCGGCTTGTTCCAGCGCCCTTCGGTATTTGGATTTGACCAGGTCCGTGATTTTCCGGCGGCAGGCCACGACATGAAAGCCCTTCGCTGAAAGCTCGTTTTCAAGAGAATCCGCGGGGTACATTGCCGTAACGACCGGATTCAGCCAGAGATAATTTTCCATACTGCCCACCGTTTTGTGATTTGTGACGTTACTATTATAGAACATTTTATTTTAAAAGTCAAACTAAATTTTAAACAAATTGTTTGACATTGCTGATAATTTGAAAAAAGTGTATTATTTCGCGGACGAACTGAGGGGGCGGACAAAAAGAACGCTGAAGAGCGAGAAAAGAAGCTGGTTCAAAAGAAAAATGACGCCGATCCAAGCGAAGATGGACGCCGTTTCCAGATAAAGCTTGCTGAAGAAGATTTTTCCGCCGATGGAGGCGGATTTTTGGGCGAGCAGTTCGGCCGAGACGAGAAGTTTCAGATTGAGCGTAGCGGTCGCGGGAAACTGGGCGGAAAACCGGTGGAAAATGCCCGGAAGATCCACGAAACGGATCCGTTGCCAGCCCGTTATCCGGTAGACCCGGCAAATGTCTCCGATTTCCAGTTCATTGACATCGAGGGCGTCGAGAAAGCCGCCGCAGAGAATCGGAATCAGGACGGCCGCCGAAATCGTGAAAGGTACCAGGGCCGCGTCACCCCATATCATGACGAGAATGATCAGAATTACGGAAGGGGTAGCGTTGACGAGAGAAAAAATCGGGGAAAGCAAGCCCCGGACAGATTTGCTGCGGACCGCGCAGAGGGAGAGCGCAAGCGCCGCGAGCAGCGAAAAGGAAAAAGACAGAATCAGATCCCGCAGCGTACGGAAAATCACGGGCCGGTCGTCGCGGCAAATCACGAGGAACGCGCGGAAAACCGGGCCGATTCCCGGAAAAATCAGGGGATTTCCCGCCAGACGGGCCGCGCCTTCCCACAACAAGAGTAAAATCGCATATTTCAAAACCTTACTGGTCGGCGTCAACAAAAATTTTCTCATTGGGAAGCCTTCCTCCGAGGGTTTTGAGGTCCCACGCGCCCAATTTTTCAAAATACAGCCTGTAAGGCGTCCGGACCTCGCTTCCCGTCACAAAGCGGATATTGGACCGCCGCAGGGAATCGGCGTCAATCTGTCGGAAGGGGTTCGGCAGCGACGCCGCCGCATAAAAAGACGCCATCCTGTCCCGGACGGTCTCCGCCGGGAGCGCCGCGAGGCTTCCGCCCGCTTCGGCGAGAACCTCGGCAAAGGCCTTGACAAAGGCTTTGTTTTCCAAATAAAAACTTTCCTTCACAACGAGGGTCGATTGCGGATATCCCATGGAATCTCCGGTCATTTGCTTCCATTCTTCGTTGAGATCAAAGAGAATTTTCAGGGGAAGCCGCGTATTTCCGGCAAGCAAATTCGTCACGGCAGGCTCCGGCAGCAAAAGGCAGGGTTTGATTTCCCTGTCGTTTTTTTGTCCGGCCATCCAGGCCGCCACGATTTCTTCGGCGTTGGAAAAGTACTTCAGCTGGAAATCCCCGTCGGGATCGAGGCCCTTTTCTTTCAAAATGAGACGGAAGGTAATGTCGGGCGTCAGTCCCTTTCCCATGGCGTAGATTTGCCGCCCTTTGAGATCGGACCATGTCCCGGCGTCCAGGGTTCCCAACAAATAAAAAGCGCCCCAACCGACGCCGCCGAGGATCTTGTAGGCCTTTGTCCGCTCATACAGCAAGGCCGCCATATTGGAAGGCACAATGGCCAGATCCGGCGTCTGCCGGAGGAGTCGGGTCATGAGCTCGTCGGGCAGGGCGGTCAGCGCGCAAGAGACGGTTTTCCCCGCCAGCGTAAACGTCAGGGCGTCCCTGTCCGGAGCGGCTTCGGCGGCCAGTTTCGCCAGCGCGAGAGACGGCAGGCCCGCCGGAAAGATAAAGCGGACGTCCTCTTTGGGAAAAAGAGCGTCTCCCATCAAAAGAAAACAGGACAACAGCAGAAGCCAAAATTTTTTGCTCATTTCAACCCTCCCCGGGACAGGATCGGCAACAGGGAATTCTGATCAATTCTTCCGGTAAAATTTGTTCAGGTTCTTTTTGCCGTCCTTGCCGTTCACCATGAATTTGATCTTGTTGATCTCGGGCAGTTCGGCCACCGAATTGACGAGCGACGTGATGATCAAGGCGTTTTGCGGGGTTTCCGCCTCCAGCTCGCTGACCGAGAGGTTGAAATCCACATAAACCGTATTGTCTTCGGTAATATAACAATTGAGCGGGATGATCTTGCCGGCCGGGACAAAGCCCTTTGCCGCCAGGACCTCAAGATCCTTGGCCACAATGGCGCGGATCCTGTCCCGCTTGGATTCGCTCTGACCGATCTCCGCTTCCTCCCGCGTCAGGGACTTCCCGTCGGCGGCCGGAGACCAGACCGTGATTTTCTCCGTCTTTGTCACGATCTCTTTTTTCGCGATGGCCTTGATGGAGCGGATATCTCCCGCCTTGCGGCTCGAGAGATACACGAAACCCGTCGCCACAAAGAGCAGCCACACGATGATATAAAACGTCAGTTTTTTAAAATGCCTTCCCAGCATGGATCCCCCTGCCGCGGAACTATTCAAAGAATGCCCGCACCTGGGCCGCCACGGCTTTCGCCACGGCCCTTTGGTTTTTATTGTTGAGGAGTTGTTTCAGATCCTGCCCGTTGGTGATGTAGCCCAGTTCCAGAAGGACCCCCGGTCCGTCGAAGCCCCGGAGCACCGCGAAATTTGCCCCGTGTATCCCTCTGTTGGGGAGCCGGAGCGAACGGGCGATGGCTTCCACCGTGGGGTTCGCGAACTGAACGGATTTCTCCTGGTTTTTCTTGTAAGCCAGAGAGCCCATGATCTGCTTGATCTCGCTGTCCTTCTTGCCGCCGTACTCACTGAAGCTGTTTTCAAAAGCCGCGATTTTGGCCGCGTAAGCCGAGGGCTTTTCCGTCGAAAAATAGTAGATTTCCGAGCCTGAAGCCTCCGAGCGGTTGGGCGCGGCGTTGATGTGGACGCTGATGAAAAAGTCCGTCTTGATCCGGTTTGCCATGGCGGGCCGTTCCGAAAGCGGAATAAACACGTCGCTGTCCCTGGTCATAATGACCTTGAAATCCTCCGAAAGCTCCGCCCGCAGGTATTTGGCCACCGCGAGGGCAATATCCTTTTCCTCGTGGGCCTTGTTTTTGCTGACGGCGCCGGAGTCTTTGCCGCCGTGTCCGGCGTCAATGGCGATCGTATACTGCTTGCGGCCGTTGTCGAGGGTGATGACGGTACCTTTGCCGCGCTGGGAGACCTCATAGGTCACGTCTTTGGCGAGCGTCACAAAAACCCCCACCGATGAGCCGTGATCCACGACCTGGATGTCGTCATAATATTTGCTTTTGCCTCCCCCTGCCTTTACTTTGGGCGCGAGGTTCGTTTTGGGATATTCGAGATAGAGCAGGCGGGTAAATTTGTCGTATTCCACCTTGGGCTTCCGGATATCACCTTTTTTCTCGTCAAATTCCACCGCGACCTTGCTTCTTGAGACCTTGACCGCCGAAATGGTGCCGGCCTGGCACAAGAAAGCAAAGAAAACAAACACAAAGCAAATCCAACGTTTTTTCATATTCACCCCGCGATCATTCGCAAATCAGGCATCAGATCCGTTATCGTCCGTTTTGTCCTCCACGATTTCCGCTTCTTCAATGGCTTCAGCGGCTTTGGCCGGCGCTTCCTTTACCGCAGGCGCCTCTTTTTCGGCGCTTTTTTTACCGAAAAGCCCGCCGAAGAGCGAGGTCTTCTCTTTCTTTTCCGGCGCCGCTCTGAATGTGTTCTCGTCGACGGCGAACTGGATCCCCTCTTTGAGGATTTTGACCTGAACGCCGTTGCTGATCTTGATGTAGGCGAAGCGGTCGTCGATCTTCACGACTTTTCCGAAAATGCCGGATTTCATCATGATTTCCTGTCCCGGTTTGATGGCTTCCAGTTTTTCCTTTTCCTTCTTTTCTTTTTTCTTGCCGGACATGACCGAGAAAATGAGAAATACGCCCATCACCATAATGATAGGCATCATTGAGAATCCGCCCTGTCCACCCTGTAATAACGACATGTATGTCCTCCTTTTGTATGCGCGTCCCGAGCCTCTTTCAAGGCGGGAGAACGTCTGTTCCGATAAATTTCCACAGTTTAGTATACCATATCCGCGAGCATTTTACAATTGCAAATCCCTTTCCCTAGGAAAAGAAATTTTTGATCTTGTCCTTCCAGGTTTCTTTCTTGTAATTTTTTTCGCTCAGGCAGGCGTCAAACTCCTTGAGTTTCTTTTTTTGTTCCTCGGTCAATTCCACAGGCGTTTCGATAATAACTTCGATGATCTCGTCCCCCGCGACGCCCGAGCGCTCGGGCGTAATCCCCTCGCCCCGGAGCTTGAATTTTTTGCCGGTCTGGGTTCCCGCGGGGATTTTCACGTTCCGGGTCCCGTTCAGTACCGGAACTTCCACTTCGCCGCCGAGGACAGCGGTCGCGTAGGAAATGGGAATCTGGCAGAAAATGTCGTTTTCCACGCGCTCGAAGATCTTGTGCTTCTTGACTCGCACGAAGATATAGAGATCCCCGTTGGGGCCTCCGTGTTCGCTGGCTTCGCCCATGTCCCGGATCAAAAGCCGCTGCCCCGACTGGATGCCTGCGGGGATGTGCCGCTTGATCTCGGTATTCTCGACCTTTGTGCCGCTTCCGCCGCAGCTCGCGCATTTTTTCTCATAGATCTTGCCGCTGCCGTGACACTGGTCGCACTCGCCTTCCTGGGCGATCTGCCCGAATATGGTCCGCTGTACGGTCCGGATCCTGCCGGTTCCGCCGCACTTGGGACAGGTCTTGGCCGGAGAGGAGGGATCGCCCCCTGTTCCGCCGCAGACCGGACATTTGACTTTCCTGCGGTAGCGGATCGTCTTGTCGACGCCGAAAGCCGCTTCTTCCAGCGTAATTTCAATCTGATAGGTCAGATCCTCGCCGGGCTCGGCGTAGCTGCCCTGACTCCGGCCGAATCCGCCGAAATTCCCGAATCCGCCGAAGCCCCTGCCGCCGAAAACGCTGGCGAAAATATCGTCGATATTGATATCGCCGAATCCGCCCGCTCCCGGCCCGCCCTGGCGGAAGGCGTCATGGCCGAATCTGTCATATTGCGCTTTCTTTTCGGGATCGGAGAGGACGCTGTACGCTTCGTTGATCTCTTTGAATTTTTCCTCGGCTTCCTTCTTCTTGCTTTCCTCAGCGCTGCCGAACTTGTCGGGATGCCACTGGAGCGCGAGTTTTTTGTAGGCGTTTTTGAGCTCATCGGCCGAAGCATTTTTTTCTACGCCCAGCACTTCGTAATAATCTCTCTTCTCCATTTTTCCTCCATCATTTCATCCTCGGCCGGTCCATGGGGGCCGCCGTTTTTTCTATGGTACAGACGAATCAGGGCGGCCCCTTGGGGCTGCCCTGTAGGGTAAATCTTTAATCTACGATTTCCGCGTCGTCGACGTCGTTGGCCTTGTCGGCGCTCGTCCCGCCGGAAGCCTGCTGCTGACCGGGTCCGCTCTGGGGACCCTGGGCGCCCTGGGCGTTTTTCCCGGCCTCTTTGTATACTTCCTCGGCCAGCTTGTGGGCGGCTGTGGAGAGCGCCTCGATGGCGCTGTCAATGTCCGCTTTGTTCTCGCTGTCCTTGACGGACTTCAGTTTTTCCAGGGCCTCTTCGATTTTCTTCTTTTCGGTATCCAATACTTTGTCGCCGTAATCCTTCAGGGATTTTTCCGTCGTGCTGATCAGCATGTCGGCCTTGTTTCTCGTCTCGATAAGTTCCTTGAATTTTTTGTCCTCCGCCTCGTGGGCCTGAGCTTCCTTCGTCATGCGCTCGATATCTTCCTTGGAAAGATTGGAAGAATTGGAGATCGTGACGTTGTTTTCCTTCCCTGTACCGAGGTCTTTGGCTGAAACATGCACAATGCCGTTGGAGTCAATGTCGAAGGTGACCTCGATCTGCGGTACGCCTCTGGGGGCCGCGGGAATGCCGTCAAGGTTGAATTCGCCAAGTTTTACGTTGTCGCCTGCTTTGGCCCGTTCGCCCTGCAGGACGTTAATCGTAACCGCGGGCTGATTGTCCACGGCCGTCGAAAATACCTGGGATTTCTTAACGGGAATTGTCGTGTTTTTCTCGATGATCTTTGTGCAGACGCCGCCCAGAGTCTCGATCCCCAGCGAAAGGGGCGTTACGTCAAGGAGCAGCACGTCTTTGACGTCTCCGGCCAGTACGCCGCCCTGGATGGCCGCGCCCGCCGCTACGACCTCATCGGGGTTGATGCTCTTGTTGGGAACTTTTCCGAAGAAGGATTCCACCCATTCCTGCACGGAGGGCATCCGAGTGGAGCCGCCCACCAGCAGGACTTCGTCGATCTGGTTCGGCGAAAGTCCGGCGTCCTTGAGGGCCGTCTTTGTGGGTTCGTGGGTCGCTTCGACCAAATGCTTTGTCAGATCGTCAAATTTTGCCCGGGTCAGCTTCATTTCCAGATGCTTGGGCCCGTTGGCGTCCATGGTGATAAACGGCAGGGAAATGGTCGTTTCCAGCATGGACGAAAGCTCTTTTTTCGCCTTTTCGGACGCGTCTTTCAGCCGCTGATAAGCCATTTTGTCGTTGGACAGGTCAATGCCGTAGTCTTTTTTGAATTCGGCCACCATCCATTTGATGACTTCGTTGTCGAAATCGTCTCCGCCGAGGTGGTTGTTGCCCGCCGTGGAGATGACCTCGATGAGGCCCGCGGAGATTTCCAGCACCGATACGTCGAATGTGCCGCCGCCCAAGTCGAAGACGAGAACTTTCTCGTCCTTTTTCTTTTCGAGTCCGTAGGCCAGGGCCGCCGCCGTGGGTTCGTTGATGATCCGCTTTACGTCAAGGCCCGCGATGGTCCCGGCGTCTTTGGTGGCTTGCCGCTGGGAATCTGTAAAGTACGCGGGTACCGTAATTACCGCTTCTTTGACTTCTTCGCCCAGATAGGCCTCGGCGTCCTTCTTCAGCTTTTTCAGCGTCATGGACGAGATTTCCTGGGGCGTGTAGTCTTTGCCGTAGATTTTTACTTTGTAGTCGGAGCCCATATGGGTTTTGATGGAGCTCACCGTCGAGGTGGGATTTGTGATGGCCTGTCGTTTGGCGATCTCCCCGACCACGATCTCCCCGTTTTCCTTGATATTCACAACGGAGGGCGTCGTCCGCGCTCCCTCGGCGTTAGGGATAATGGTGACGTTGCCTCCTTCCATAATCGCTACGCATGAATTCGTTGTACCCAAGTCAATTCCTATAATTTTGCTCATTTTCTTTTACCTCCTGGTCTCTATATCACATAATTATCTAACTTAAACAATATTTTTCCCTACCCCTTCTTACACACCTTTACCATGGCGGGGCGGATGACCTTCCCCTTCATCGTATAGCCCTTCTGCAGTTCCTGGATAACGGCGTCGTCGGGGAAATCGGGGTTGTCCTCGACCATTACGGCGTGGTGATAGACGGGATCGTAGGGTTTGCCGACAGTTTCGATGGGCTCGACCCCTTCGGACTGCATGATGCCGTTGAGATTCGTGAGGATCATGTCGACGCCCTTTAGCAGTCCCTCAAAGTCTTTGGCGCTCTCCGAGGCTTCCATAGCCCTGTGGAGGTTGTCAACGCCGTCAAGGAGTTTCGTGATGATCTTTTCCGAGGCGAATTTCCGCAGCTCATCCAATTCTTTTTCCTTGCGTTTCGTGAAGTTCTGGAATTCCGCCTGTTTTCTTAAATACGCGCCTTTCCATTCTTCCACTTCCGCCTTGAGACGCCCCTCAATCTCTTCGGGCGTGGGCTCCGGCGGCAGATCGGCCGCCTTGTCTCCGGCGGCTTCTTTTTCCGCCCGCTCCAGCGCTTCCTGCTTTTCCCGGATCTCCCGCTCAAGGATATCGTTCAGCGCCGATCCGTCTTTGGCCTCTTCCGCCGGCTTTTCCTCCGGCGCCTGCCGCCCGCTTTCGGCGTCTTCCGGCCCCTCGATGGGGATTTCTACGCCGCCGCCGGCCATCTCCGCCTGTGTTTCCAACTCATTCCGTTCTTTTTCCGACATGGTTTTCCTCTCTTTATTATTGATTATTTTTATTCTTTGCTCATTCGATGGCGCCCTCGACGCTCTCAATACTTTTTTCCATATCCGTAATGACTTTGTTGACTTCCTTCGTCACGTGCTTGATGAGGCCCATGGTCTTGGAATAGGGCATTCGCTTGGGCCCGATCACCCCCAGTATTCCCTGGGCGTTGCCGATCCGGTATACGGAATAGACGAAGCTGAAATCCTCAAGGCCCTTGATGCCCAACTCTTCGCCGAAAATCACGTCCACACCGCCGTTTTCGGTTTTACGGTTGCGGACGGCCTCCTCAAAGATCTGGGTCACGTCGCCGCGGTGATTGAAAAATTCAATGACGTCGGAAACCTCGCTGACATTTTTGTCCTTGAAGATCCCCGGGACGTTGTGCACGAAGAATTTGCCCTCGGCGTCTTCCATATCTCCGCCCCGGCTTGCGCCGCCGTCCTCGTCGATGATGCTCTCATAGTGGCTCGCGAGAATGAAGCGTTCGACTTCCGTTGCGGACAGATTGCCCTTGCCGAGCTCTCCCGCCAGCTTTTCGCCGATGACGGCCAGTTCCTCGCGGTCAATGGGATTGGCCAGCGTGATCGTCTTCGTCCGGATATTCCTGCTGTCCCGGATGATGACGGCCGCCACCGTGTGGGCGTCGACATGGATCAATTCCACCCGCCGGACCCTGTCCACATAAGCGCTGGGTTCCACTACGATCCCCGCGAAATTTGTGAGCTTGGAAAGGAGCGTCGACGTTTTTTTCAAAACAATATCCAGCTCGCCGATCCGCTGCTCATAGGCCAGTTCGATGTTGGCTTTTTCCTCCTGGGTGATCTTTTCGATCTTCAAAAGCTCGCTCAAATAATATTTGTAGCCCTTGTCCGTGGGGATCCTGCCCGAAGAAGTATGGGTCTTCTCAATGTAGCCCAGATCCTCGAGGTCCGCCATCACGTTACGGATCGTGGCGGAAGACAGGTCTATCCCGTATTTTTTGACCAGGGTGCGCGAGCCGATCGTGTCCCCGTACGTCAGATAGTAGTTGATGATCGCGTTTAAGACCAGTTTTTCCCTATCGGTAATTGACATATTCCACCGCCTTTTGTTAGCACTCATTTACATAGAGTGCTAATCTTCTTACATAATACTTTCTTTTTCCGCATTTGTCAAGCATTTTCGTAAAAATTTTTAAATTTTCTCCGCCGCCGGTTTTCAAAGTCGGATTTTTGTGATAAAATAGGCTGTACCGGATATTATTGAGGGGGAAGATCGCGCGATGAAAGTCAAAAAAGCCGTAATACCCGCGGCGGGTCTGGGAACGAGAGTCCTGCCCGCCACAAAGGCCCAGCCCAAGGAAATGCTGGTGATTGTGGACAAGCCTTCGTTGCAGTATATCGTGGAGGAGCTCGTGGACTCCGGCATCGAGGACATTATCATTATCACGGGACGAAACAAGAAATCCATCGAGGACCATTTCGACTATTCCTACGAGATCGAGGAGACGTTGAAGCGGGAAAACAAGCTGGAGCTTCTTGAAAAGATCACTTATCTTTCGAGTATGGCCAATATTTTTTACGTGCGGCAGAACCATCCGCTGGGGCTCGGCCACGCGGTATTGAAGGCAAAGCCCTTTATCGGCGACGAACCCTTTGTCGTGGCCCTCGGGGACGATATCATCCGGAATCCCGGCGAGCCCGTGGCAAAGCAGCTGATCGGCGTCTATGAAAAATACGGCTGCTCCGTCGTCGGCTGCCAGGAGGTTGAAGAGGAGAATGTGTCAAAGTACGGCATCGTAAAACCCGTGACGCCGCTGGACGCCCGGACGTACAGGATTTGTGATTTTGTGGAAAAACCGGCGACAACGGACGCGCCCTCACGCCTCGCCTGCCTCGGCAGGTACCTGCTGACGGGCAAAATCTTCGATTATCTCGAAAAGGGCAGGATCGGGGCCGGTGGCGAAATCCAACTGACCGACGCCATCGTGGATATGCTCCGGGATGGCGAAGAGGTGGTATCTTACAACTTCCAGGGAAAACGATATGACATCGGGAACAAAATCGGATTGCTGAAGGCAAACATCGAATTCGGGCTGTTTAACCCCGAAACCGGCGAAGAGCTGAAGGCTTATCTCAATGGCGAACTGAAAACATTTTTGGAAAAAATACAATAAGATTTCAGGAACTCCTTCAATTTTTGAGGGAGTTTTTTACGAGGTTTTATCCGCAATAGAAAAACAAATGCCATTTTTTGTATGCTATAAACGGATTTCGAAAAAAAATAAAAAAATTTTATGGCCTTGAAACATAGATAAACAGCCTGATTTGAATTTTTTTTGTCCAAAAAATCCAATTGTGGCGAAAAGTTCTTTTGCTTTTTGTCACAATTGCCTATATACTATAGGTAAAGCAAAAGTCAATTTCAATTGCCCGAAGGGAGGAAAAATGGATAAAGACAAAAAAAAGCAATCCGACGAATTTTTTTGCGTCACGGACAGCGCGCAAAAACAAAAACTCCTCCTTCGCTTGAAAAGAATTGAAGGGCAAATCCGTGGCGTCATCCATATGATCGAAGAAGACCGGCACTGCGACGACGTCCTGAATCAGATTGCCTCGGTGAAGGCGGCCCTCAACGGCGTCAGCAAGGTAATCCTGGAGACGCACATTTCAAACCATCTGCTGGCCGAAATCAAAAACGGCGGCAAGGAAGATAAAATTCTGAGCGATTTTTTATACACATTGAACAAATTGCTCTGATCCCGACAAGCCATTCCTGATATTGATTCATAGTAATGTAACGCTTTTGAAAAGGAGGTATGAATGAAGAAGATTTTAGTAATCGATGACGAATGGAAAATCAGAAAACTGATCAAAGACTATCTCACGCGGGAAGAGTACAGTGTCGATGAAGGGGAAGACGGGGAAAAGGGACTGGAATTATTTTTCAAGAAGAAGTATGATCTGGTGATTTTGGACATCATGATGCCCAAAATAGACGGCTGGAGCGTCTGCCGGAAAATCCGGGAGGAATCCCAGGCGCCGATCATCATGCTGTCGGCCAGATCCGACGAGAGCGATCAGCTCTTCGGCTTTGAGTTGCAGACCGACGACTACATCGTCAAGCCTTTCAACCCCAAGCTCCTGGTGGCCAAGGTCAAGGCCCTGCTGCGGCGGGACGGGAAGACGGACAACAACGTCAACCTCGACGTGGGCGACATCAAGCTCGACAGTTCCAAACGGGAAGTGCGGCTGCGGGACAAGATTCTGGAACTCACGCCCAAAGAATACGACCTGTTGTATTTCTTTATTGAAAACAACGGCATCGCCCTTTCCCGGGAAAAGATCCTCAACTCCGTCTGGGGCTGGGATTACTACGGAGATCTGCGGACTGTGGACACGCACATCAAACGACTCCGCCGCAAGATCGGCGAGGAATATGTGCAGACGGTCCGGGGATTCGGCTACAAATTTGAAGTCAAGAGCAACGACTGACAAAAGGCCTGCTAAAATATCGGTAACTTGAGGGGTCCTTTATGAAACTACGCTGGAAACTATTTTCCATCATCCTCGGCACGGTGGGATTTATTTTGCTGGGGATCCTGGTCGTAAATTCCGTATATCTCGAACGCTTCTTCGTCCGGGAGCAAAAGGAAAAACTGCTGGAAATCGGGCGGGTCCTGACGGATCCCGCCTATGTGGTGGATCTGCAAAATATCGAAATGCACTCCAACGTCTCCATTTCCATCAAAAAGCTCGAAATGCTCAACCAGTTTGAAAAGAGCTCCATGATGAGCCGGAGCGAAATTGACGACATTTCCGGGCTCCTGAAACAGGGCAAGATGATCTTCAGCGAAGTGCGCTTTCTCGATTATCGCGGGAAGAGCCTGATTTTGTTTATCCCTTACCGGGAAGATATGTATTTTGAGATCCTGAGTCCGCTCAACTTCCTTGAGGAAGGCGCCGGCGCCTCCACGAAATACAATGTGCGCCTCGTGGTCGTGATCTTTATTTTCGGCTGCCTCGCGTCCTTCGTCTTCGCGAAAAAGATTTCCCAGCCCCTTGTGGAGCTGAAAAACATCGCCAACAACATCTCGCGTTCCGATTTCAGCCAGAAATTTGAGTACGGCAGCAGGGACGAGGTGGGGCAACTGGGCATTTCCATCAACAAAATGGCCGAAGAGTTGGAGAACAACATCACGGAAATCAACAACAAAAACCTCATGCTCGAAAAAGAAGTCGAACACGAGAAACGTCTTGAAAAAATGCGCAAGGAATTTATCGCCAACGTGAGCCATGAACTCAAAACGCCCATTGCCATTATCCAGGGCTATGCCCAGGGGCTGGCCGAAGGCGTCGTGGCCGCCGAAGACATGGATTTTTACACGAGCACGATCATGGAAGAAAGCGTCAAGATGAACAACCTTGTGCAGGAGCTCCTGCTCGTTTCCAAGATGGAGTCCAGCCGCATGGAATTCAACCGGCGGCATATGGACTACTATCCGACGATACAGGATTTCATCCGAAAATTCTCCCGGGACAACAAAAAAATCTATTACGCGGGTCCCGGCGAAATCCGGGTCGTCTGCGACGACAAATTCATCGACCGGGTCATGAATAATTTTATCGTCAACGCGCTCAAATACTCGACGGAGAACAGCGATATCGGCATAGAGGTCACTGAGGAAGCGGAAGATTTCAAGATCGCGGTCAAAAACGAGACGGACCGGCTGAATCCCGAGGACCTCGGCGACATCTGGATCCCCTTTTACCGCAAAGACGCCGCGAGAGACAGGGACGGCCACGGATTGGGGCTTTCCATCGTAAAGGGCATCCTCGAAAACCACAAATGCCCCTACGGAACGGAAATGAAGGATAAAGTCGTGAGCTTCTGGTTCAAGCTCCCCAAGGCTGTGGAACCGCCCGATGACGAAGATGACGACGAATTTGACGAGGGGGAAGACGCGTGAAAGAGCAAGCGACGGAAGCGCGGATCAAAGAGCTGATCGAAAAATGCCTTGAGATACGAAAAAACGCCTATGCGCCTTATTCGGGCTTTGCCGTGGGGGCAGTGCTCGTAGATCACGCGGGCAGAGAGTTTTCCGGGGTAAACGTCGAAAACGCCTCCTTCGGCCTGACGGTCTGCGCCGAGCGAAACGCCGTGGCGGCCGCCGTGGCAGGCGGCATGAAACAGATCAAGCTTCTCTGCGTCGCGGCCGACGCGCCCGCTCCGGTCACGCCCTGCGGGGCCTGCCGACAGGTGATCGCCGAATTTGCGGACGAAGACGCCGTCATCATCGCGGCAAACTTAGATAAAAACTATAAACTTTATAAGGTTTCGGATTTGCTCCCCGAGGGCTTCAAGCTGAAACCATGAGCATTCCCATGATATGAAAATCCCTGATAGCGGCATCCATTGGGGATTTTTTACTGACAGTGAGGTGACGATACTTGAGACACAATCCGATCAAATTGACGGGAGACTGGAACGAGGGCTACGCCCTGGATTACAACGCGAAAAAAATCACGTACACGGGAACGAACATTTTCGGTTATCCCAAGCTCATCTATGACTATACGGAGATCGGCAAACTGCTCTATGAAATGAAAGAATTTGACGATGACGACAAATGCGTGCGTCTGGCGGAGATCATGGCCGACTTCATCAAAAACCACTGGGGGATCAGGGACCGGATCGACGGGATCATCGTCGCGCCGACTTCGACGGATATGCCCAATTCGCCGCTCTACAAGCTGGCAAAACGGATCGGCAGTCTCGTGGACAGACCGGTCTCCCTGCATTTTTTCGCGAAGCTCTCGGTACGGGAGATCAAAGCCCTCGATACCGAAGAAAAAATGGATATTTTCAAGAATAACATGAAAAAAATGAAAAAACTGCAAACCCGGGGAAACATCCTCATCCTCGACGACTTTTACAACACGGGGACAACCATGCGGAGCATCGCGGGACTCATGCGGGAGGACATCAATCTGGACGCCCTCTACGTGCTGACCGCCGTGCTCAACAAAAAAATCGACTGAGGAGGTTATCATGATTTACGACGAAATCCGGCGCCTTGACCGCTACCGGGGGATCCACCCGAATCTTGACACGGCCATTGACGCCATTTTACACGGGGTACTGGATACCCGCAAAAAGGGGCGAAACGTCATTGACGGCGATCTGGTCTATTTCAGCTACCCCGGCGACATGCGCTCAAAGCCCGTGGAGGAGGCCAAAATCGAGGGACATCGGATCTGCGCCGACATCCATATGCTCTTTGCCGACGAGGAAATCCTCGGCTATACGCCGGCGGGAAACGTCCGGGAGAAAAGCTATACGGAAAAATTCGACTTCGCGGAGTACGAGGGGGTCTGCGATACCTTCGTCGCCCTCAGGCCCGGGATGTTTGTGATTTTCTTTCCCGGGGAGCCCCACCAGCCCCTGATCACCCGCGGCGAGCCCCGGGCGGTCGACAAGGTCATCTTCAAAGTCAATCTCGCGGCAACGAAGGGAGAGGACAATCTTTGACCGGAAACGGCTGAAAAATAATCCGGATTTTACTTGAAGAATCTGAAGAAATGCTGTACACTTATACTGGAGAAGTTTTTTTGTAAGGGGGAGTTTTTTTTGAAAAAAACAAAAATCGTCTGCACGATCGGACCTGCGTCGGATTCCAAAGAAACCATGCGGGAAATGCTCAGGGCCGGCATGAATATGATGCGGCTCAATTTTTCCCACGGCAGTTATGAAGAACACGGCGAACGGATCAAGGCCTTCCGGGAAGTAAAGAAGGAACTGGGGATCCGGGCCGCAATTATGCTGGACAACAAAGGACCCGAAATCCGGACCATGACCCTCGAGGGGGGCCGGGACGTCCGGATTGTGGCGGGACAGGAATTTATCATTACGACGGACAAAACCCTCGTGGGCAACAGTCAGAAAGTTGCGGTCACCTATGAGGGCTTCGCCCGGGATCTGAAACTGCACGATACGATCCTCATCGACGACGGGCTGCTGGAATTTACCGTGACGGAAATCGGCGACGCCGAAGTCAAATGTATCGCCCGCAACGACGGGGATTTAGGCGAACACAAGGGCGTCAACCTGCCCAATATTTCAGTCAATCTGCCGGCTCTGTCCGAAAAAGACGTCAGGGACCTTGTTTTCGGTTGTCAACAGGGCGTCGACTATATCGCCGCTTCTTTCATCCGCAAGGCTTCAGACGTGCTGGCCGTGCGCAAGGTACTGGAAGCCAACGGCGGCGAGGACATCCGGATTATCGCCAAAATCGAAAACCAGGAGGGCCTCGACAATTTTGACGAGATCCTCAACGCGTCTGACGGCGTCATGGTGGCCCGGGGAGACCTCGGCGTGGAAATCCCGCTGGAGGATGTGCCCTTTGCCCAGAAAATGATGATCGCCCAATGCAACCGGGCCGGTAAAATCGTGATTACCGCGACGCAAATGCTCGATTCCATGATCCACAACCCCCGACCCACCCGGGCCGAGGTCAATGACGTCACCAACGCCATATTGGACGGGACCGACGCCGTGATGCTCTCGGGGGAGAGCGCCAAGGGCAGCTACCCCGTGGAGGCCGTTCGCGTCATGGGGAAGATCGCGGAAAAAACAGATCCCCTGATCCGGGATAAAGTCGTCAAAGACGACGAGGCGACCATTACCTCGGCCATAGCCCGGGGCGCGGCCGATGTGGCGGAAACCCTCGGCGCCAAGGTCATCGCCGTGGCGACCCAGTCGGGACGGGCGGCCATGGAAATGCGGGAATACTGCCCCAAGGCCACGATCCTCGCGATCACGAACCGCGAAAAAACAGCCAACCAGCTGATGGTGGCCCGCGGCGTCGTCCCTTGGCTCGATCCCAACCCCGAGACGCTCAAGTCCTTCTTCGAGCTGTCGGAAACGACGGCCAAAAAACTCAAGCTGGCCGAAATCGGCGACATTATTGTGGCCATCTGCGGCGAGAGCGTATTCAAGCCCGGTACGACAAACTCGATCAAGATCATGCAAATCAAATAGTGTGTAGTGCTTTCAAATAATATAATCATGGAGGGATGTTATGGCAAAAATAGCGGATATTATTGCAAGAGAAATTCTGGATTCCCGAGGAAACCCGACCGTGGAAGTCGACGTATTCCTCGATGACGGCGCATTCGGACGGGCGGCGGTGCCCTCGGGCGCTTCGACAGGGGCCTATGAGGCCGTGGAGCTCAGGGACGGCGACAAGAAGCGCTATCTCGGAAAAGGCGTCCTGACCGCCGTCAAAAATGTCAACACAAAAATCAAAGAGGCCCTGATCGGATTCGAGGCCTCGGACCAGGCCGAAATCGACGGCACCATGATCAAGCTCGACGGAACCCCAAACAAGGGAAAATTGGGCGCCAACGCCATCCTGGGCGTTTCCCTGGCCGTAGCCAAAGCGGCCGCGCAGTCGGCCTTCCTGCCGCTCTACAAGTATCTGGGCGGGGCTAACGCCAAGGAACTGCCGCTTCCGATGATGAACATCCTCAACGGCGGGGCCCACGCCGATTCCGCCGTGGACGTGCAGGAGTTCATGATTCAGCCCGTGGGCGCAAAGACCTTCAAGGAAGCCATGCAAATGGGTTGTGAGGTCTTCCAGCATCTGGGCAAACTGCTCAAGGCCAACGGAGACTCCACCAACGTCGGAAACGAGGGCGGATACGCGCCCAGCAAAGTAAAAGGGACGGAGGGCGTGTTGGACCTCATGACCGAAGCCATCGAAAAAGCGGGATACAAGCCGGGCGTGGACATCACCTTCGCCATAGACGCCGCTTCTTCGGAATTCTGCACAAAAACAGGAGAGAAATTCATCTACCACTTCAAGCGGGAAGGCAATGTCAAGAGAACGTCCGATGAAATGGTGGAGTGGTACAAAAAATTGGTGGACAAGTATCCGATCAAGTCCATTGAGGACGGCCTTGGCGAGGACGACTGGGAAGGCTGGCAGAAACTGACGGCGGCCATCGGCGACCGGGTGCAGTTGGTGGGCGACGACCTCTTCGTGACGAACACGGAGCGTCTGAAAAAAGGCATCGAACTCAAAGCCGCCAATTCCATCCTGATCAAGCTGAATCAGATCGGCTCCCTGACCGAGACCCTGGACGCCATCGAAATGGCCAAACGGGCGGGCATGACCGCGGTTATATCCCATCGCTCGGGGGAAACGGAGGACGCTACGATCGCGGATGTGGCCGTCGCCACAAACGCGGGCCAGATCAAGACCGGATCCACGTCCCGGACGGATCGCATGGCCAAGTACAACCAGCTGCTGCGCATCGAGGAAGAACTCGGCAGCATGGCGCAATACAAGGGAATCGACGTCTTTTACAACATCAATACGGAAGCCGCCCCCGTGGTCAAGAAAAGAACGAGAGCCAAAAAATAACATTTTTCGGCAAAGGATCCCTTCGGGGATCTTTTGTTTTGGCGAAATCCAGCCGATTTATGTTACAAATGTGTGAGAATTTAAGAAAAAACTTGCATTTTTTCAAAATTTGTTATATGATATAAATGAGAAAACAAAAAAGAATAGATGACGCAAAGTCGAAATATCCTATTAGAGCAACGAAAAGGCGGACACGATGAGAAGAGGGTTGAGGTTTTTTTCCAAATTAAGGCGACAATTCAAAATATTATGTATTTTTTGTTTTATTTCCGCCTTTTTTTGCCTTTTCGGAAAACTGGGTACGGACAGAAAATGGAACCGGATCATCATCGAAAAGGAGAGCGACGGCGACCGGATCGTCGTCTATCCCGAGGACAGGGAGGCCGCGACCCGCAAGAACAGACGGCCCCTTTTTGAGCAGTCCGAAAACGGGAGCGCCCTGTACAAGGACTACCTGAAGAATCTCGAGATCCTCAAGCACTTTACGACCGACCGGGAATTGATCATCGCTGAAAATCTGTCGAACATCGTCAGGGCCATTACGGTTTCCATCGACCAGGACGCCAACATCGTCATCTCCGGAGACAACGCGAAAACCGACGGGGAAAACGGGGAATTCGGCGGGCGCTGGGCGAATTTCGGCCGCTCGGCCCGGGAAGGTTTTCTCGGCGGCGGTCCCGGCGTCACCACCGAACGGGAAGGAGAAAAGCCCGGGCAGATGGAAGAGTTGGAAATCCTTAAAAATTTGCGGAAAAGCCTGACAAATAAGCGCGGCATGAAAAATTAAAAAAAACTGCTTGACGGAAAATTATATTTGTGGTATCATAACTATTGTCCTGAAATTTTGGGGACAAGGACATTAACAACAGAATAGAGAAAGACAAAGCATAACCTGAACGAAACAATAATAAAGGTGTTATTTAACTCAAAGGTCGTGGACCGGAGAGATTTGAGTCGAAAAACTCGTTTTGAACGAAGAGTTTGATCCTGGCTCAGGATAAACGCTGACAGAATGCTTAACACATGCAAGTCAACCGGAAGCAGCCTTCGGGCTGTGGTAGGTGGCGGACGGGTGAGTAACACGTAAAGAACTTGCCCCGCAGACCGGGATAACGCGGTGAAAACTGTGCTAATACCGGATATTATGGAGAGGTCGCATGATCTTTTCATGAAAGCTATACGCACTGCGGGAGAGCTTTGCGCTCCATTAGTTAGTTGGCAGGGTAAAGGCCTACCAAGACCGTGATGGATAGCCGGCCTGAGAGGGTGAACGGCCACAAGGGGACTGAGACACGGCCCTTACTCCTACGGGAGGCAGCAGTGGGGAATATTGGACAATGGACCAAGAGTCTGATCCAGCAATTCTGTGTGCACGAAGAAGTATTTCGG
>JAISTB010000005.1 GCA_031272775.1 Fusobacteriaceae bacterium
TTGAGCGTCTTCCAAAGCAACTCAAATGTGTACTCAAAACGCTGAACTAATCCTTCTTGTTGCAAATCATCAAAATCATCTATTTCTTTGTCCTCCAAGGCGGACCGAAGTAATGTAAATGCCTTGACAAAGTGTTTGAACCTTTGCTTCCAACGAATCTCCTGATCTTCCATCTTATTCCATCTCCTTCAATCCGGCTCGCTGATTCCCCCCTCTTTCCCCATAAAATACCACATTTACAAGGATTTGTCAATCATGAAAACAATTTGCCCACATATTCAGCCTGATATAAAAATAGACAGGCGTCGTCCCGTCCATTTTTGTTTTCATTGTAAATCTCTTCAAATCAAGCAAGTATACCACATGACCTTTTTATCCTCAATCAAAATGCCTGTGTAAATACTCCGTGACTGCGGAAATAACTTCCGCCGCATTGTCGATCTGCCTTTTAGCATCTTCCGCAGACACCTCGAAAAAATCCTGATAATCCGTGTCACTTCTTATCGCAAAGGCTGTTCGGACAAAATCCGATATTTCCGCATCAAAAGTCCTCGTTTTAATATACTCCCGCTGAAAATACGAAATTACCGCCGAGTGTTTTTTAAAGTCTCTTCCGTCAAGGGCCAAGATGGCTCTCAATGCATTGAACATCGCGTAATAAGATCGCGAAGCGCTACTGTTATAACTGTCATGATCATACAGTAATTTTGCATCCGCCAGAATTTCATTCGCAGAGTTTATTCTATATTTTGCCAATTCTCTATTGCTGTCCATCGTACACGATCCCCTCCGCAAGCACATTTTGATAGAACGGAATGGAATCTTGCCATTCCGTAAACGTCTTTTTGTCCTGCAAAGTGAACGAGTGAAATACTCCATATTCGAGATCCAAGCCGGTTCCGTAATGGGCGAAATCATAGCGATATTTGGCGAGCTCTTGCCGCTCGACATCCGCAATGATCATGATATCGATATCCGATTCCTCATCGTAGCTTCCTTTGGCATAAGAACCGAAAAGAATAACCGAATCCAAACGGTTGCCGAAAAGTTCCCGAGCATATCCGTTTACCTTCCCCAGCATTTCCTTTACCTGCTCCTGCCTCATGCTCATGATCTCACCTCTTGCCTGTTTCATTCAAAATTATTATGCGCGCCCCTCAATCCCTCGGCTTCATCAACGGGAACAGAATCACGTCCCGGATGGACGCGGATCCCGTCAGGAGCATAACGACCCGGTCCACGCCGATCCCCATGCCGCCCGTGGGCGGAAGCCCGTATTCCAGCGCCTCGACATAGTCGTCATCAATAACCGGCGTCGCTTCATCATTGCCTCGGACGGCTTCCTCCACCTGGGCCTCAAAGCGGCTCCTCTGGTCAGAGGGGTCCATGAGCTCCGAAAAGGCGTTGGCGTATTCCCTCGCGTCAATGAAAAGCTCGAATCGTTCTGTAAACCGCGGGTCTTTGTCATTTTTCCGGGCGAGCGGCGAGATCTCCACGGGATGGCCGTAGACGAAGGTCGGCTGCACAATTTTTTCCTCGCATTTTTCCTCAAAGAACTGATTGATCACGTGCCCCACGCTGTTCATATGGGGCGCGAGCTCCACGTGATGGGCTTTGGCCAGGGCTTTGGCCTCCTCAAAGGTCATGGGCTGGAAGAAATCAATGCCGGTTTCTTCCCGAACCAGTTCCACCATATGTTTTTTCTGGAAATTTTCCAGGATGATCTCTTTGTCGTTGTAAATAATTTTGCTTGTCCCGTTGATTTCCTTGCAAAGCCAGGTCAGAAGGCTCTCGATGAGCTCCATCATCACCGAGAGGTCCGCGTAGGCCTCGTAGAGCTCCACCATGGTGAATTCGGGATTGTGTCTCGTGTCCATGCCCTCGTTCCGGAAATTTCTACCCATTTCATATACTTTTTCAAGGCCGCCCACGATGAGCCGTTTCAGGAACAATTCAGGAGCGATCCGCATGTAGAGGTCCATATTGAGCGTATTGTGGTGGGTGATAAAGGGTCTCGCGTTGGCGCCGCCCAAGATGCTGTGCATGAGAGGCGTCTCCACTTCCAGATAGCCGCGCTTGTCCAGGAACTCCCGGATACCGCTGACGATCCTTGTCCTTTTGATAAAGGTCTCCCGGACGTCCTTATTCATGATGAGGTCCACATATCTTTTGCGGTAGCGGATTTCCACATCCTGCAGGCCGTGGTATTTTTCGGGAAGCGGCCGGATATTTTTGGAGAGCAGCGTAAATTTCAATACCCGCAGCGTGAGTTCCCCCGTGGTCGTCACAAAGAGCGGTCCTTCGACGCCGATGATATCCCCGACGCTGATCTTTTTCACGATGTCAAAAACCTCATCCCCCAGGGCGTCTTTGCGGATATAAATCTGAATTTTTCCCGAAAGATCCTCCAAGTCCGCGAAATAGACCTTTCCCTTGCCCCGGAGCGACATGAGCCGCCCGGCGGTCTTGTAGGTCACGCCGTCATCTCCCGCTCCCGCGATGAGATCCGCGATCCTGTGCGTCCGTTCATAGCGTCCCCCGAAAGGGTTCACGCCGAGATCCTTGATTTCATTGACCTTTTTCCATTTTTCGGTCATAATCGGATCTTTTTCAATGATATCGAAATATTTTTCCACTTTTCACTCCTCGATGTTTTTTATTCGTTTTAATTCAATGTTGATAATAATGCTGTACTTTTTTCGCTCCAGGACGAACCCGGGAATTTTTGCCGGATATAGGTCAGGTAATTCCGGCATTCCGAAATATTGCCCAATTTTTGCGACGTGAGTCCCAGATTGTAATAGAGCTCGGCCTGCCTTTCGGCGGTCTTTTCAGATAACAGAGCGGATCTGTAATTATTGAGGGCGACCTGGTATTTGCCGGTGTTGTAATTGCATTGCCCCATGTAATAGTAAATCCGAGCGGTTTCCGTATAATTTTTATTGACGGAAAGGGCTTTCTGGAAAGAATCGAGGGCCGACGCGTAATTTCCGCTCCGGTAGGCCTGCTCGCCCGCGGTGTAATAGCCCTGGAACGTCTCATAATTTTTGGCGGCCAGCTGCTGCAAGGGTGACGCGCCGCCGGGGGTAAGGGTCCCCGGAGTCTGCCCCGCCGGCGTTTCCATGGCGCCGCTTACGTATCTTTGCCCGCGGACGGGATCTCCGTTTTTGAGGTACCAGTTGCCCACATAGCTGGCGATTCTCTCGTCGGGCGTATCCCTGTAGACCTGCTCGAGGAATTCCGCTTCCCGTCTCGTGATGTTGTCCTTGGCCAAAAGGACATTGGCGACTTTCTCGTTGGTCTCCCTGTCCATGGACGAATATTCCAGCAGCACGCCGTCAATGGCCACATCGGTTACCCCTGTGCCGTAGAGGGCGTCGGCCACCATTTTCCGGTCGGCGCCGGAAAATGTGCTGTATTTTTTGAGGAAATTGTATTCGCTGCGAACGGTCCTGGCGTCCCGGGAGGCCCCGGCCGCTTCCAGCAGCCGCATAGAATTGTCTTTGGTGTAGGCGCCGTTGGGGAAAATGATCTTGTAGAGCGCGACGCTGTCTTTGAGGCCCGTATAGTTCCTGTTGTCAAAACAGCGGATCACGATTTCCCGGAGCTCGCTTTCGGAAAATTCATATCTTGAAGAATTGCTGATCGTAATCCTGCGCTCCGAGGCGCCTTCGGTCACGACGGTCACGAAATTTCCCTCATAGATACTCCGGAAAATCAGGTTTGTCGTGACTTTCCGCAAATCATAGGAAGAATTTTTCGGACTGGAAACCATCCGGAAAGTGCTGTCCTCCCGGGCAAGGGGGATATAGAGGTATTCCCCGATATAACTCGCCGCCGAGACGACGTCGGTCGTGCGGATCGTCGTCCGGCTTTTGTTGTTCTTCATATCGGCCGAAAGCTCATCCAATATCCGGGTCGGCGTGGATTCCGTCAGAGTGATCCTTTCCCTGGGCAGTTTTTCCGCCGCCACAGGCCTTGAAATCCCCGTATACATGCCGTAGCCGCCGCCTCGGGACCTGCCGCCTCCTCCCGTACATCCGACAATGAGGAGTGAAACTACCGTTACGCTGAGAAGCTTGATATTCATCTTTCCTCCATTTTTCATTTTTCTATAGTCATGTCCGCAGATCAAAAGTAGTCTTTGTCATCGGCCTCGTACAGGTCGTCGATGATGTCGATGGCCTTGTCGTCTTTGTCATAATATTCGTCGTCATCGTAATCGATGAGGTCTTCGTCGGGCTCGTACTCGTCGTGCCAGTAGGTGAGCACTTCCGCCGTTTCTTCCTCATCCTCGACAAGGCTGATATCGTCTTCATCCTCGTCATATAAAAAAACGTAATAATCCCCCTCGGCTGATTCGGCGATGATATAGTAGTTGTCCTCATAATCCACGCTTTCCTTTACATAAAATTCCTGTTCGTCATCGTCGATGGTGTAGTAAAAACTATCGCCTTGTGAATACATGTTTCCCTCCTTGACAAAATTACAGCAAAAATATACATTATTTGTTTCATATTCTATTTGTGGTATTTCCCGTGGTGCAAAATACTGAAGCCCCGATAAAGTTGCTCCAGGAGAATCAGGCGCATCAGCTGGTGGGGAAAAGTCATCCGTGAAAAACTGAGCGCGTAATCGGCCCGGGCCGCCACTTCCGGCGAAAGACCGTCGGAACCGCCGATCACAAAGACGAGTCGGCCCTTTCCTTCCGTCGCAAGCGCCTCGAGCTTCCCGGCGAATTCTTCCGAAGAGAGGCTTTCGCCGCCGATGGCCAGAAGAATCGTATAGCCCTTCAGCTTTGCCAGTTGCCCGAGGACCGCGGCAGATTCTTTTTCCACGGTAAGGGCCTTAGTGTCGGCGCCGCTTTCTTCTTTGATTTCAAGGATCCGGACGTCCGCCCAGGGCGACAGCCGCTTGAGGTATTCCCGGCAGCCCGCCGTCAGGTAATCTTCTTTGAGTTTTCCCACGCAGAGGAGCGTTATCGTCACGGCTCACTTCCTTCCAAAGCGCTTTTCGAGGTCGTCTTCGCTAATCCGGATAAAGATGGGCCGCCCGTGGGGGCAGGTATATTTTCCGATTTCATGAAGCCTTCTTATTATATCTGTCATTTCTTCATTTGTCAACCGCTCATTTGCTTTGACCGAACCCCGGCAGGCCATGGAAATCAAGATATTTTCCCGGATATCGACGTCTTTGCCGTCCTTGATATTTTGTAAAATTTCCCGGAACACATCGGCGACGCTGTCCCTGAACTCAAAGGTCGGCACGGCGAGAATCGCGATCTCATTCTCTCCGCGTTCTTCAAAGTCGAAACCGAAGGCGGAGAAGATCTCCCGATTGTCGGCGATCAGCTGCTTGTCCCGGGGATCGACCGGCAGGGCAAGCGGCGTAAGCAGCAGCTGTTTTTCTATGGATCTCCCGTAATATTGGGCTTTCAGGCTTTCGTAGCGGATGCGTTCGTTGACGACATGCTGGTCGTAGATCTCGAGATTGCCTCCGCGCTCGACAAGGATATAGGTCCGCAGCAATTGACCGATCACGCGAAAGGGCGTCCATGACCCGGGAGTCGTTTTTTTCTCCGGCTCGGGCGTCTGTCCGGCATGGTTTTCACGGTCTGCTTTTCTCGGCGTGTCAACGGCGCTGCTGTCCGCGAAATAGGACTCCCGGAAAAAATCCGCGGGTCCGGAGGATTCTCCGGTCTCAAAGCCCGAAGTCGCCGGTTCAAAGACCATCGGCGGGCTTTCCGTCCGGAGCGTGGGCCAGGCGGGACGCTCAGGCGCGGCGGGCTCGCCGGATTCAATGATTTCTCCCGGCGCCGCCGACCAGGGATTCGGGGTCATGACGAAAAAGTCTTCGTTCCCGGCGATGGCTTCCCGCACTTCCCGGGCCACATCCCGGAAGATGTTGCTCTCGTTGGAAAATTTCACGATTTTTTTTGACGGATGGACATTGACGTCCACAAGGGCCGGATCGAGCCTCAGATCGAGGATCACAAAGGGATACTGCCCCTTCATGAGCTTCGTGTAATAGCCTTGAAGGACGGCGTCTTCCAATAATTTGGAGCGCACGGGCCTGCCGTTCACAAAAAGAAACATGGCGTCCCTGCCGCTTTTGTAGAGCTCCCGGTTGCCGAGGCGGCCGAGAGAAAAGGCACGCGAATTTTTGAGGGCGTCGGGCGAGAAAAGTTCGGCAATCGCGTGATCCAGGCCCCGTCCCGAGGTTTCGAGCGCCTTTCTGCCGTCCAGGGCAAGGGATATGGCCACGTCGGGATTGGCCAGAGCCTCCCGGATCAGGATGTCTTTGATGTTGGCGTATTCCGTCGCCGCTTTCCGGAGAAATTTGAGCCGGGCGGGCGTATTGAAAAAAAGCTCGCGAACTTCGATGGTCGTCCCCCGATTCATGGCAAACTCGTTGAGGGAAGTAATTTTCCCACCCGATACCGTGATCCGGTGCCCTACGGGGTCTTCCTCCGCCCGGGAAGAAAGCGTCATTTTTGAAACCGCGGCCACGGAAGACAGAGCTTCCCCCCTGAACCCGTAACTCGTCAGCCGAAAGAGGTCTTCCTTCGCGGATATCTTGCTGGTCGCGTGACGCTCCACGGACAGGAGCAGATCATCCCGGACCATGCCCCATCCGTCATCCCGAATCGTCAGGGTTCGCCCGCCCTGACGGATATCCAGTAGAATTTTTTTGCTTCCGGCGTCAAGGGCGTTTTCCAAAAGTTCCTTGACCATGCCCGCCGGGTTGTCGACGACTTCGCCGGCGGCGATCATATTGGATACCGCTTCGTCCAGAATTCTGATTATGCCCAAATTTGATCCCTTCTTCATTTGTCCTTTTTTACATTATACGAAGAACAGGCCGGAATTTCAAGGGTTTTTTATATTTTCCCGGAAAAAAACAAAAAACCCGCGAAATCGCGGGTTTTTCTTTGCTCAGCGGTAACGTCCGCCGCCTCTCCTCGGGGGAGGAGGCGGCTGCCTTCTCGGCGGGGCAGGTCTGTGATTGTAATTGTTGCTTTCGTTGACGGCGATCAACGCCCCTGTGGTGATGAGGCCGCCTGCGAGAAGCTCGCTGTTTGTACAGCCTGTCATGGTCGAAAGGGCGCCAGCGATCAATACGGCTATGACAATGAGTTTTTTCATATGTTTTCCCTCCTTCGGGCATGGGGTTGGTGTTTCGCTTTTATTCAGTTATACAGGAGTTTTTTGTCTCCATGATGTCGCGGGCGGTCTTTTTTTGTTACCCTTCGCCCTTGGCCCGGATCTCCCCGGTCGCGTACTCATATTTGCTCAAAACGTTGCCGTCTTCGTCAAACTCAAGGATCGTCCCCTCCGGTTGGCCCCCGGCGTAGCAGACTTCTTTTTTCAACTTCCCGCTCTTGTAGTAGCAGCGGAGCTTGCCCTCGGGTTTGTTGTCCAGCCAGTTGAGCTCCCATTTGACCTCGCCGGTCCGGTAGTAGTTTCGCGAGAGACCGTTGGCCCGGTCGTTTTTGTAGACGCACTCCTCCTTGACGGCCCCGTCCTTGTAAAAACTCCGGGAAACGCCTTCTTTTTTCCCTTTTTTATAGATAATCCGCCACTTGATCTCGCCGGTTTTGAAAAAGCCGGTGACGGGTCCGTCAACCAGGCCTTTTTTATAGGTCGCGATAAATTTTTTGTTCTGTTTTTTGTCGCTGTCCCAGGTGATCCATTCCCCCTCCCTGAGACCGTCGACGTAATTTCCCGTCGAGAGCAGGAGATCTTTACTGTTGGGAGAGACGCCTTTCAATTCTTCAAAATACCCGTTTTTTTTGCTTTCGCTCATTTTGCTCACCTGGTCTTTCCCGCTTTGTACGTGTAAATCAAAAATCCGGTATTGAACTTGGTATCGTTTCGGGAGTCGTTTATGTTTTACGGGCTGTCTCTGAAAATCGAAACGCATTTTTGTTTGATCAATTATACCACAAATACCAAATAAATTATACGGAAATTTTTGCTTTTTTCCTCAATTTTTTTCCGGTTTTTTTGAGGGACCCCGATCAGCGTGAATTGTATTTCTGCATGAGTCTTTCGGTATCCATATCCCGGATAAAGTCTTCGGCCGCCTCCTTCGCAAGCGTCAGCATTTCGTTGACCGCGTTCTGTTCTTCTTCGGGGAATCTCCCCAGCACATAGTCAATGGTCTCCATGGTCGGGCGTCCGACGCCGCATTTGACCCGGGCAAAATCCTCACCCACGTGTGCGATAATGGATTTCAGTCCGTTATGGCCCCCCGATCCCCCCTGGATCCGCACGCGGATCCTGCCGACCGGAAGGTCGAGATCGTCATGGATCACCAGAAGCTCCGTCCTGGGATCGAGTTTGAAAAAGCGGATGACCTCAATCAGAGATTCGCCGCTGTCGTTCATGTACGTCATCGGTTTCAAAAATAGGATTTTCTCGCCCTTTACCGTGGTTTCCGCCAGCAAACCGCGCATTTTTTCCCGCTCCGTCGTCACGCCAAAGGCGGCGTACAGCCGGTCAAGTACGCAAAAACCGACGTTATGCCTCGTTTTCGCGTAACGTTCGCCCGGATTGCCCAGACCCGTAATCAGTTTCATGGTTATTCTCCTGTTTCTTTCAGCATTCGGCGCTGTAGTGGAATTTCGCGAGGCCCCCGAGGGAGGTCTCCCGGTATTCCTGTTTCATGTCCCGGCCGGTTTCGCCCATGGTCCTGACGACTTCGTCAAAGGAGACCATGTGCTTTCCGTCGGTAAAAAGGCAGTACACGGCGGAATCAAAGGCTCTGGCCGCCGCGACGGCGTTTCGCTCGATGCAGGGGATCTGGACATAACCCCCCACGGGATCGCAGGTCAGGCCCAGATGATGTTCAAGGCCCATTTCCGCCGCATATTCGATCTGATCAAGGGTCCCGCCCAGCAAAAAACAGGTCATGGCCGCGGCCATGGCGCAGGCTGACCCGACTTCGGCCTGACAGCCTCCTTCGGCGCCGGAAATTGTGGCGTTTTCCTTGATCACATTGCCGATGAGTCCGGCGATCGCGAGGCCCTTCAGGATTTCCCGCTCCTTGAGCTCATATTCCTCGGCGAGGGCGTACAACAGCCCCGGGACAATGCCCGCCGCCCCGCAGGTGGGGGCCGTGACTACGATGCCGCCGCTCCCGTTTTCCTCGGCCACCGCCAGCGTATACGTAAATATTTTCGCCAGAAGCCCCGTCTGGGACTTCATGGTCCTGACTTTTTTGTAAAAGCTGTTGGCCCGCCGCTTCAATTTGAGGCTGCCGGGCAAAATCCCCGTATGCTCGACGCCCTTTCGTACGGCCTGACGCATGGCGGCCCAGATGTCTTTGAGGAAGGAAAAGATTTCCTCCCCCTCAAAGGCCGTCACAAATTCCCAATATTCCCTGTTTCCCTCGTCACACCAGTCCCGAATTTCCGAAAAACGCGTGAAGGGGTAGATTTTTTTCACGTCCCGCCGGGGTTCCCCTTCACCGACGATGGTCCCGCCGCCTACGGAAAAAACGAGCCAGTTGTCCAGTTCCTTGCCCTTTTCATTGAGGGCCGTAAACTTCATGCCGTTGGGATGGAAGGGCGGGACGACCTCAGGCTTGAAGAGAATTTCGATCTCCGCCGGCAAAAGGGTCTTTTCGATGACGGCGTCTGTCAGATGTCCCTTGCCGGTCAGGGCAAGGGAACCGTAGAGCTCGACCCGAAAATATTTGCCGTTAGGGTGTTTTTCCCGGAAGGCCCGGGCCGCCCTCTCGGGTCCGATGGTGTGGGAACTGGACGGTCCGTTCCCGATTTTGAACAATTCTCGCAGCGTATCCATTCGCGGCGCCTCCTGATTTCCGTATGTCCTATTGTTGTCTGATCTCTCCGCCGTATTTTTTCGCGATGATCTGTAAAATCTTTGTGGTGATTCCGTTGATTTCCTTTTCCTCGAGGGTGTCGTCCTTGTTCCGGAAAACGAAGCTGATGGCCACGGACATCTTGTCGGGGGCGATGTTTTCCCCCCGGTAGATATCGAAAATATCGACTTTCTCGATGAGGGCCGAGGCCTTTTTGATGTCGGCCAGCATATCGCCGATGACGGTTCCCTTATCGACGACGATCGCCAGGTCACGGGTCGCTTCGGGGTATTTGACGAGGGGTTCGTAGGTGATCTTGGTGTTTCTGTATTTTCCGATCTTGACGAGATTGAACTCCGCGACGTAGGGCGTCTCTTTCTTGATCTCGAGGGCTTCCTGCACGTCGGGGTGGATCTGCCCGAATGTGCCGACAACGTCTTTTCCGACTTTGATATCGGCGCTGCGGCCGGGGTGGAAGGCCTTGTTTTTGCTCCGCTCGATGTAATATTTCTTTTTCATGCCGAGATATTCCAAAAACAGCTCCACATAGCCCTTGAGCTTGTAAAAATCAAAGGCCGCGGGTTTGGATTCCCAGACGGAACGGTCATGCCGGCCGGCTATGGCAATGCAGGCGTGGAGTTCCTCTTTGGCGAGATCCCCTTCGGCCCTATAGACCTTGGCGACCTCGAAAAATCGTAAATCCGTAAAATTCCGGTTCAGATTGTCCCTGAGATTGAGAAGCAGGCTGTAGATCAGGGACGTACGCATAACGGCCATATCGGGACTCAAAGGGGCCAAAAGCGTGATGGTCTTCGCGCCCGGCGTAAAAAGCTCCACGGCTTTTTTCGAGACAAAGGAATAGTTGATGACTTCCTGAAGCCCGATGGTCTTGAGAATGGCCTTGGCCTCATCGGAAAAAGCGATATCCGGATCCTTGACGCCCGAACGGATGCTTTCCACGGGCATACGGGGCTCGATGTTCTTGAATCCGTACATGCGGATCACTTCTTCGTAGATATCGGCGGGAATCTCGAGATCCCTGCGGTAGGAAGGCGGAATTACCGTGATCCGCTCTTGACTTGAATTCTTGATCGCGATGCCGAGACTCGTAATGATCTTGGCGATCGTGTCGTAGCCGATATCCTTTCCGACGAATTTGTTCAGCTTTTTGAGGTCAATATTGATTTCCGTGGGCTTCAGGCTCTCGGGGGACTTGCCCCATTTGTCGATGAACTCACAGAGGACGTCGCCCCCCGCGATTTCCGCTATCAGCGCCGCCGCCCGCTCGCTGGCCGCGTCGATATTCTCGATATCCACGGCCCCCCGCTCATAGCGGTACAGGGCGTCTGTGGTCATGCCGAAGCGTTTTCCGGTAAGTCTTGTGCTTTCGGGCTCAAACCACGCCGCTTCGAGGAGAATGTTTTTCGTCGTGGGCTCGATCTGGCTGCCGAGGCCGCCCATGACGCCCGCCAGGGCCACGGGTTTCTCCGCGTCGCAGATCAGAAGCTCCCCGTTTTCCATTTTTCTTTCCACTCCGTCCAGCGTCACGAGGATCTCGCCCGGTTTCGCCTTCCGGACCACAATGGTCTTTTTCCCCAGCATATCCAGATCAAAGGCATGGAGGGGCTGATTGTATTCAAACATGACAAAATTGGTAATGTCTACGATATTGTTGATGGGTTCGTGGCCCATAGCCCGTATTCTCGCCTTGAGCCATTCGGGGGATTCGGCGATGGTCACGTTCTGGATCACGCGCCCCGTATACCGCTTGCAGCGCTCGCCGTCCTCGATCCGGATCGTCGCCTCGGAAGACGTCGTCTTCATGGTTTCGTTCAGGATGACCTGGGGATATTTTACCTTGCGCTTGTAGTAAGCGGCCAATTCCCGGGCGATCCCGATATAAGAGAGACAGTCGGGCCGGTTGGGCGTGATCTCCAGTTCGAAAATCACATCGTCCAAACCCGCGTATTTCCGGTATTCTTCGCCTACAGGGGCGTCTTCCGGCAGGATGATGACGCCGCTCTTGTCGCGGCCCACGCCCAGTTCCGCCTCGGAACAGACCATACCGCAGGATTCCACATCCCTTTTGACGGCTTTCTTGATCTTAAAGTCCCCGGGGAGCACGGCCCCGATTTTGGCGACGACCACCTTGTCGCCCAGCCGGTGGTTCGGCGCGCCGCAGACGATCTGGACCGGCGCCCCTTCTCCGATATCGATCATCAGCACTGTCAGGTGGTCCGATTTGGGGTGCATTTCATAACTTACGATTTTTCCGATCACGACGTGATCGAGATGTTCTCCGGGATAATGAACCGCTTCCACTTCCTGGCCGATCATGGTCAGGGTTTCCGTCAGTTCCTCCACGCTTTCCTTGAGTTCGATGTATTGTTTTAACCAGTTTAACGAGATTAACATGAATTCCTCCGCCGCATATTCTCTTTATGCTGTTTTTTTCTTTTCTTTTTTCGGGATATGATCTATTTGAATTGTTTTAGGAAACGCACGTCATTTTCAAAGAAGGCCCGCAGGTCGTCGATGCCGTGTCGCAACATCGTAATGCGCTCCATGCCCATGCCAAAGGCGAAACCCGTGTATTTTGACGCGTCGTAACCCACGTATTCGAGCACCTTGGGGTTTGTCATGCCGCAGCCTAAAATCTCGATCCATCCGCTTCCCTTGCAGACCCGGCAGCCCTTGCCGTGGCAGAGCACGCACTCGATGTCCATCTCGGCGCTGGGTTCCGTGAAGGGGAAGAAATGGGGCCGGAAACGGACGTTGGTTGTCCCGAAGACCCGCCCGGCGAAGTGCATCAAAACGCCCTTGAAATCGGCGAACGAGATATTTTCCCCGACGACAAGGCCCTCGATCTGATGAAACATCGGCGTATGGGAAATATCGTAGTCGGGCCGGTACACGCGCCCCGGCGAGATCATCCGGAAAGGCGGCGTATGCGAGAGCATATAGCGGACCTCCACGGGAGACGTGTGGGTCCGGAGCACGACGTCGTCGCTGATGTAAAACGTGTCTCCGGGATCTCTGGACGGATGGTTTTTCTGGATGTTGAGCCCGTCAAAATTGTTTTTCACGTACTCCACTTCGGGACCGTCGGCCACGTCAAAACCGAGATCCATGAAGATTTCTTTGATAAAATCCGTCGTTTCGGTGATCGGATGCAGGGATCCGGTCTCCACGGGTTCTCCGGGAATGGTGACGTCAATGGTCTCCGCGATCAGCTTTTCTTCTTTCAATTTCGCGGAAAGCTCGGCGAATTTTCCGTCTAGGAGCGTCGTAAAATATTCCTTGGCCTCGTTGAGCGCCTGTCCGGCCGCCGGTTTGTCTTCCGGCGCGAGATTTCGCATCTCTTTGGCGAGTTCCGTCAGCGCCCCCTTCTTCCCGAGGATCTTGATCTTCAGGTCCTCGAGGTCGTTGAGAGCCGCGGTACCCGCGATCTTTTCCCGGTACAGGGTCTTGAGCGATTCTATTTTGCCTTTCAATTTGTCCTCCCCAATAAAAAACTTGATTATTTTTATATATTTTTTGTTGCTTTTCTCTTTGTAGGCTATGGATCAAGGGATTTGTGTGAAAATGAGATCCTGTCGCCGTCGATTTCCACAAGGCCATAACGGCCGTCTTCGGCGGCGCCGGGATTGAACAGGCTTAAGCTTTCCCCTTCTTCAAGATAAGGCCGGTGGGTATGCCCGAAAAAGGCGATTTTGACGCCGATCGCCAGCCCCCTTTCCCGCAGTCTGTCATAGGTCCGCTTGACCTGATATTTGTGCCCGTGGGTCAAAAGGACCGGATGACGCCCCAGATACGTAACCAGCTCGTCGGGCCGGCCGTGGGTGAAAAAATCACAGTTGCCGGGGACGACGCTGCAGGGCGTGTCGGGAAAGAGCTTCGCCAGCTCCTCCCCGTCCCGGAGATGATCGCCGCAGTGGATCATGACGTCGGGCCTTTCCGCTTCCACCATGCGCGCCAGCGTATTCAGTTTTTTGTGGGAGTCGGAAACGACGAGGATTTTCATGGCTTTTCCCTATCCGATAAATATGGGCGCTTTACATTTTTCGATGAGCTTGATGCCGTTTTTCCCGATGATTTTCTCAAAGAAATAGCTCCGGCTCAAGTTGCCCATGATCAAAAGATCAAAAAGATCGATCCGTTTCAGGATATTTTCGTAGCTGTCGCTCTCCAGGGCCTCGTGAACGACGATTTTCCCCTTGCCTTCCAGGTATTGCTTCAGGATATTTTCCTCGAGCTTTTTGTTGATGGAGGCCGAGGCGAATTTTGTGATCTCCGGAAAAAGCGTCGTAAAATGGTAGCAGCTGCGGTTGATCTTTACGCCGTCGTCGTTGGCGATCAGGACGTTGTCAAGCTTTTTCAGGGGATTTTCTCCGATGAAGATGATGCACTTGTAATTGCCTTTGAGGATGCTGAGGGTTTTTTCGCTGAAGACTTCGTTTTTCGCCATCAGGAGCAGATCGCAGGCCTTCATTTTTTCGGTCACGATGTCGACGAAGAGCCCGATATCCACCTCCAGCTCGTTTTTGATCCCCTTTGCCCGCAGGAGCGCCTGAATATGCTCCACATCGGCCTTTTCGATTTCTTCCCAGCCCTGGAACAGCATGGGCGAACGGCCGCCCAGGATCATGCTGTCCCCGGACGTAGACATGACGCGGTTTCGGGAAATGTCCTTGATGTAGAGCGGGACAATCTCAAAATCGCAATTGTTCTGCAAAAACAGCGCGCTTTCGAGGATCTTTTCCCTGTCCAGCTCATTTCCGAATAACAGCAGCGCTTTACGCATGGTAGCCCTCCTTTTTTCCTTTGGTGTTACCGACAGTATATTGTACACTTTCCGGGGAAATCAGTCAACTGTTCCCTGGTCATCGTCGTCGCCGAAAGCGGTCTCATCACCGTTTTCGTCGTCTTCATTTTTTTCCGGCTGTTCCGCCTTGAGGGCGGCTTCGGCGTCAAATATGGACATTTGGGGCGTGTTCTGGGCCTGTTCCTCCTCGTCCTCGTCGTCTTCGGAACGGACGATGGTCACGGATACGAGTTTCTCGTCCTCGGTGACGCGCATGATGCGCACGCCCTGGGTCGAGCGGCCGAACAGCGAGATGGTCTCGACGCCGACTCTGATCACGACGCCGTTGGAAGAAATGGCCATGATCTGCTCTTTGCCGGTTACCGCAAGAACGGTCACGACGTTTCCGGTTTTTTCGCTGCATTTGATGTTGATGACGCCTTTGCCGGATCTGGCTTGCAGCGGATATTCATCGATTCTGGTCCTTTTGCCGTAGCCGTGCTCGGTGACGGTCAGAACAAACGTGTTCTCCTCTTTGATCAAAAGCGCCGAGACGACCTCGTCCCCTTCCCGGATATTGATGCCCCTGACGCCCATGGTGTCGCGACCCGTTGAGCGGACGTTCTCGTCGCACTTGAAGCGGATGGCGTAGCCGAGTTTTGTGGCGATCAGGACCTGCTCCCGGGCTTTGTCCTCAATGAGGCCCACATAGATGATGTCGTCGTTTTCCTTGAGCTTGATGGCCTTGAGGCCGCTGCTGTTGATGTTCCTGAAGTCGGCCAGGGACGTCATCTTGACGAGACCGCCCTTTGTGATAAAGATGATCTCGGCCTTGGGCTCAAAGTCCCGCGTCACAATGACCGAGCGGATCTTTTCGTCTTCCCGGAGCTTGATGATATTGGCGATGAGTTTGCCCCGGGCCTGTCTCGAGGATTCGGGGATCTCGTAGACCTTGAGGTTGAAGACCCTGCCTTGATTCGTAAAGATCATCAGCGTATCCAGGGTTGTGGCCGATTCGATGGACTCGAGATAGTCGTCCTCAACGGTATTCTGGCTCGAAACCCCTTTGCCGCCTCTTCGCTGGGCCCGGTATTTGCTCAGTTCCATGCGCTTGACGTAACCGCGGTTTGTCAGCGTGATGATGACGCTTTCGTCCTTGATCAGGTCTTCCTGGGTGATCTCCAGATGTTCGTCCTGAATCACGGTTCTGCGCGGATCGTTGTATTTGTCTTTAAGATAGTTCAACTCGTCCTTCATGATCCCGTAGATCTTGTCGTCATGGGAGAGAACGTCTTTGAGGCCCGTGATATAGGCGACCAGCTGCTGGTATTCGTTTTCGATTTTTTCCCGTTCGAGGCCGGTCAGGCGCTGGAGCCGCATATCGAGGATGGCCTTGGCCTGGGCCTCGGAAAAGGCGAATTCGTTTACGAGGGCCGCCCGCGCCACGTTCACGTCCCGGGCGCCCCGGATGATGGCGATGATCCGGTCGATATGATCAAGGGCAATCCGGAATCCGGCCAGAATATGGGCCCTTTTCTCGGCCTTGTCAAGATCGTACTTCGTCCTTCGCACAATGACGTCAAAGCGGTGCTTGATGTATTCCTCCAGCATTTCCTTCAGCGTCAAAACCCGCGGGATATTGTTCACGAGGGCCAGCATAATGACGCCGTAAGTGCTCTGGAGTTCCGTGTATTTGTAGAGCTTGTTCAAAATCAGCTCCGGTTCTTCGCCTTTTTTGACCTCGATGACGATCCGGATTCCTTCGCGGTTCGATTCGTCCCTGAGGTCCGAAACGCCACTGACGCGCTTATCCCGCACGAGATCGGCGATGCGCTCGATGAGCGTCGCCTTGTTCAGCTGGTAGGGAATTTCGCTGATGATGATGTTGGATTTCCCGTTTTTGAATTCTTCGATGTCGGCTTTGGCCCGGACCCGTATCTTGCCGCGGCCCGTCGTGTAGGCGTCCAGGATCCCGCTACGACCGTCGATGATGGCGCCCGTGGGAAAATCGGGCCCCACGATATAGGCGCAGAGGTCTTGCGAGCTCAAGTCGCGGTTGTCGATCAAGGCCGTTATTCCGTCGACCAATTCCCCCAGATTGTGCGGGGGAATGTTTGTGGCCATGCCCACGGCGATCCCCGTGGTTCCGTTCAAGAGCAGGTTCGGGAGCTTGGCGGGCAAGACTTCCGGCTCGTCCAGGGAGTCGTCGAAGTTCTTTCGGAAATTGATCGTGTTTTTGTCGATATCTTCCAGCAATTCCTCGCTGATTTTGCTCATGCGAGCTTCCGTATACCGCATGGCGGCGGCGGAATCGCCGTCGATGGAGCCGAAATTGCCGTGGCCGTCCACAAGGAGATAGCGGTAGTTGAAATCCTGCGCCATGCGGACCATGGTGTCATAGACCGCCACGTCGCCGTGGGGATGGTATTTACCGAGGACTTCTCCGACGATTCTCGCGGATTTTTTGAAGGGTTTGTTGTAGTTCATGCCGAGGTCGTTCATGGCGAAAAGGATCCGCCGGTGAACGGGCTTCAGGCCGTCCCTCACGTCGGGAAGGGCCCTGGCGACGATGACGCTCATGGAATAATCCAGGTACGATGTTTTGAGCTCATCTTCGATATATCTGTTTTGAATTCTGTCCGTTAATGTTGACATTCCTTGATTTTCCTCCGGTTTCTATTGATCAGGCTTCGGATAATTAGATATCCAGATTTTTTACAAACTCCGCGTTTTCTTCGATGAATTCCCGGCGGGGCTCCACTTTGTCCCCCATCAGTTTGTCAAAAAGCATGTCCGCTTCCCGGGCGCTGTCGATGGATACTTGCAACAGGATCCGGTTTGCAGGGTCCATGGTCGTTTCCCAGAGCTGTTCGGGATTCATTTCCCCGAGTCCCTTGTACCGTTGCAGCGTATAGCCTTTTTTCTCGGGGGCCTCGGGCTGGGGGGCCTGGGGTTCGGCGAAAATTTCGTCCTCATCCCCCGCGGCCTCCGCGGGTTCCTCGCGGATTTCCTTCGCGCCGAAGGAACCGGTAATTTCCGCCAGTTCCCGATCGTTGTAGGCGTAGTAGATTTTTTTGCCGAAGGTGATCTTGTAGAGCGGCGGCTGAGCAATATAAACGTTTCCATTTTGAATGAGCTCAACCATATGCCGGTAGAAAAAGGTCAGCAACAGTGTCCGGATATGGGCCCCGTCCACGTCGGCGTCGGTCATGATGATGATCTTGCCGTAGCGGAGTTTGCCGATATCAAAATTGTCGTCGATATTGGTCCCGAAGGCGATGATCATGGATTTGATCGTATCGCTCTCAAGGGCCCGGTGGATCCCCGCCTTTTCCACGTTGAGGATTTTCCCCCGGAGCGGCAGGATGGCCTGGTTGTAGCGGTTTCTGCCCTGTTTGGCCGAGCCCCCCGCGCTGTCTCCCTCGACGATATAGATCTCACATTCGTCGGGATTCTTGGACGCGCAGTCAGCCAGTTTCCCGGGCAGCGCCCCTATGGACAGGGGACTCGCGCGAAATACGGATTCGCGGGCTTTTTGAGCCGCTTCTCTGGCCTTTTTGGACATCAGAATCTTTTCGACGACCAATTTTGTCGTATTGGGATTGTCCTCAAGGTAGATCTTGAGGTCCGCGCCCACCACGGAGGAAACAATGCCCGACACCTCGGAATTTCCCAGTTTCGTCTTTGTCTGTCCCTCAAACTGGGGCTGGGGCACCCGGACGGAAACCACGGCTACGACCCCCTCACGGATGTCGTTTCCTTGCAATTTCCCGTCTTTTTCCTTAATATATCCCTGATCCTTCCCCACATCGTTGATGATCCGGGTCAGGGCGGTCCGGAAACCGGCCACATGGGTCCCGCCTTCGTGGGTATTGATGTTGTTTACAAAGGAATAAATGACCTCGGCCTGATCCATCGTATAGGTCAGCGCCACTTCCACGGCGACTCCGTCCGAGTCCCCGCTCATAAAGATCGGCTCCTTGACAATGATGTCCTTGTCGGGATCCTTGTCGGAAACGATTTCCTTGATGAAATCGACGATGCCGCCGTCAAAGCTGAAGACGTCTTTTTTGTTGGGCTCTTTACGCAAATCGAGCAGCGTTATCTTGAGACCTTTGTTGAGGTAAGCCAGTTCTTTGAGCCGCTGTTTCAGGATCGTGTAGTCGAAGACCAGCGTCTCGAAGATCACGGCGTCGGGCTTGAAGCGGACCGTGGTCCCGTGCTTTTCCGATACGCCGATTTCCTTTACGTCCTCTTCGGGGGCGCCGCGATTGTATTTCTGGTACCAGATCCGTCCGTCCCGTTCGACCAGGACCTCCACCCAGAGCGAGAGGGCATTGACGACGGATATACCCACGCCGTGCAGTCCGCCTGAGACTTTATAGTTGTTGTTTTCAAATTTGCCGCCGGCGTGCAGGACGGTCATAACGATTTCAAGGGCCGATTTACCATACTTCGGATGAATATGCACCGGTATGCCCCGGCCGTTGTCGATAACTTCGATGATGTTGTCGGGCAGGATTTTGACGAGAATCTCGTCGCAGTAGCCCGCCAGGGCCTCGTCCACGGAATTGTCCACAATCTCCCAGACCAGGTGGTGGAGTCCCCTTTCCGATGTGGTCCCGATATACATACCGGGGCGCTTCCGGACAGCTTCCAGTCCTTCGAGGACCGTGATGCTCTCGGCGTCATAGTTCTGTCCGTTGATCATTGCTTCATTACTCATTGATTCCTCCCATTCGTTTTGTTGAAACTCTATATCAAGGGCGTTCTTTTTTCAGGAATACGCCCAAAAGTTTACGCGCGCAGTTGAAATTTCAGCCGGTTTACGGCAATCTCTCCGCTCTTGTCCAGTTCGCCGAAGAGCGTTTTGATTTTTTCGAGATAGTCCGGCCCGTTCATCGTCATAAAATGGAGTATGGTGGGGTTGTCCACGAGGACGTGGAGCGTATCCCCCCTGAGGGTCGAGACCCGGGAATATTCCGCCAGTTCGCCGGCGACGCTTGCCCAATGGGCCCGGATATAGCCGGCCTGCATTTTTTTATCCCGTCTGAGCCAGGCGAGGAGCAGATCTCCCACAGGCGTGATTTCATCCATTGTCGATCTCCCCTTTTTCCACGATCCAGGCGGCGCAGGGAATGTCCAGTTTTTCCGTGGCGCTCATGAAGATCTGGATATTTCGTTTTTCCAAATAACGCAAAAGGCTGTAAAGCCTCGTTTCGTCAAAGTAAGAGGTGATGTCGTCGATGAGGAGAACCGGCACTTCTTTTTTGTTCCGGAGGATCATATCCATCTCGGCCATTTTGAGGGAAAACAGAATGGACTTTTTTTCCCCCTGGGAGGCCGTCGTCTTCGCTTCTTGCCCGTTCAGATAAAAGAGGAAATCGTCTTTCTGGGGGCCCGTCAGGGAAAATCCGAGGAGGGTCTCCTTTTGGCGCAATTTCCCGATTTCTTCCCGAAGGGCCTGTTCGATCTCGGGCAGGGTTTTTTTCCGGATATTGCCGAGGGCGCAGGCATAGACGAGTTCCAGTTCCTTTGTCTCATCGAAGAGCTTGCGGTAATTGAGGCTCAAGACCGACGAGAGGATCCGCACGTAGTCCACGCGCGTTTTCATAATGGCCGCGCCGGCTTTGACAAATTCGTCCTCGTAAACGGAAAACTCGTCGTTTTTCCAGATTTTTTCCTTGAGGTATTTGTTCCGGATTTTCAGCAAATTTTGAAATTTTCCTGCGGTCCGGAAGAAATCCGGATCAAATTGGGCGATTTCCCCGTCAAAGAATTCCCGCCGCACATTGGGCATGCCGTTGATGATCGCGACGTCTTCGGGGATGTAGGCCACGACGTTGAATTTCCCGTAAAAATCCTCGTAGGGAATCCGTTTCCCGTTCCAGACAAACTCCTTTTTCCCTTCAAGGAGCTTGACGATCAGCTTCTTTTCGCTGACGGAATCCACATAGGCCGCGTGGGCCCCGCATTTTGTCCGGCCGAATTTTACAAGCTCCCGCTGATTCTTCGTCCGGAAGCTCTTGCCGGTACTCAAAAAATAGATGAGCTCAAGGAGATTGGTCTTGCCCTGCCCGTTTTTGCCGTAGAGCAGGTTGATCCGGGGGGAAAAGGCAAGGGAGGCGTCCGCGAGGTTTCTGAAATTGACGTAGTTCACTTCCGAAATATACAAATGTCCGCTCCTTGAGGCTCATTTGACGACCCGGATCGTTTCTCCGGCCGTCTCCGCCCGATCGCCGGCGTAGAGTTTCCTCCCCCGGCGCAATTCGGGCTCGCCGTTTACGGTCACAAGGCCTTCGAGGATCATGCCTTTGGCCTCTCCTCCGCTTCCCGCGATGTCGGCCAGTTTCAGGAGCTGGTCCAGTTTGATGAATTCCGTCTTGAGCCGGATGGTTTTCATGGCTGTAGTCCTTTCTTGCGTTACTTTACTTTCCGCGCGTTTAATATTTGACTCTGGCGTCCTTCACGATCTGATCGAGGAAGGCGTCAAGGGCCATGGCGGTCTGCTCGTTGGAGCCGTATTTGCGGATGTTGACTTCATTTTTGGCCACTTCATTTTTCCCGATTACGAGCTGCACGGGGACCTTGTACTTCCCGTTGGCTTCCCGGATCTTGTACCCGATGGTCTCGACCCTGTCGTCGACCTCCGCCCGGATGTTCCGCTCCAGAAGCTCCTCATGGATTTTTTTGGCGTAAGGAATGCAGTCGTCGTTGATCGTGAGGATCTTGACCTGGACCGGGGCCAGCCACAGCGGGAAAGCGCCGGCGTAGTGTTCGATGAGGATGCCCACGAAACGTTCGATGGAACCGAACAGGGCCCGGTGGATCATAATCGGGCGTTTTTTCGATCCGTCTTCGGCGATATAGGCCAAATCAAAGCGCTCGGGCAGGTTCATGTCCAGCTGGATCGTGCCGCACTGCCAGATCCGGCCCATGGAATCCCGCAGCTTGAAATCGAGCTTGGGTCCGTAAAAAGCGCCGTCTCCGGGGTTCAGCTTGTAGGCGAATCCGGCCTTTTCGCAGGCGAGGGCCAGAGCTTTTTCCGCGATGTCCCAGGTGGCAATCTCGCCGATATATTTTTCTTCGGGCCGCGTCGAGAGCTCTATGGTAAAATCGAGGTTGAACACGTCATAGACTTTTTTGTAGAGCAGAATGACGCCGCAGATTTCATCGGTGATCTGATCCTCCCGCATAAAGATGTGGGCGTCGTCCTGGGTAAATGTCCGCACCCGGAAGAGTCCGCTCAAAGCCCCGCTGGCCTCATGTCGGTGCACGAGACCGAGTTCGCCCGTCCGGATCGGGAGATCCCGGTACGAATGTATACTATTTTTATAGATTAACATGCCGCCGGGGCAATTCATGGGCTTTATGGCAAATTCCGTGTCGTCGATTTCCGAGGTGTACATGTTTTCCCGGTAGTTGAACCAGTGTCCCGAGATCTCCCAAAGCTGCCGGTTCAGCATGATGGGCGTCTGGACGAATTCGTAGCCCGCTTTCCGGTGGACTTCCAGCCAGAAGCTCTGCAGGGCGTTGCGGAGCGCCATGCCCTTTTCGAGCCAGAAAGGAAAGCCCGGCCCGTACTCGCTGATCATAAAAAGATCAAGTTCTTTGCCCAGTTTCCGGTGGTCTCTCTTTTCCGCCTCTTCCATCATCTTGAGGAAGCCGTCGAGCTTTTCCTGGGAGGAAAAGGCGTAGCCATAAATCCGTTGCAGCATTTTGTTTTTGGAATCCCCGCGCCAGTAGGCGCCGGCCACCGAACGCAGCTTGAAGGCCTTGAGGGCCCCCGTGGACGGCACGTGGGGACCGCGGCACAAGTCGATGAATTCCCCTTCCTGATAAAAGGAAAGCACGTCTCCCTGCGCGATTTCTTTGATAATCTCCACTTTATAGGGTTCGTCGGCCTTTTCAAAGAAGGCGACGGCCTCGTCCCGCGTCATTTCCAGGCGCTGGATCTTGATATTTTCTTTGACGAGCTTTTTCATTTCCGCCTCGATCAGAGGCAGATCCTCTTCGGTAAATTCCCGGGGCGGGTCGAAATCATAGTAAAAGCCGTTTTCGATGGCGGGCCCGATGGCAACCTTTGTCCCCGGAAAGAGCCGGATGACCGCCTGGGCCATCAGATGAGCCGTGGAATGGCGGATGATCTCCTCGCCTTTCTCGCTGTCCCGGGCAATAAAGGAAATCCCGGCCGCTTTTGTATCTTCGGTAAGGGTCGCGCCCATGTCGAAATACCGGTCCCCGATTTTGGCGGCGACCGCTTGCTTCGCGACGCCGTCGCCCATTTCCTTGGCGACCGCGAACAGGTTCAGCCCTTTTTCAAACGTTTCTTTCATCTTTCTGTTATCCTCCTCAGTTTTCATTTATAAGAATTTCACTTCAATCGTCCAGCACATGCTCGGGCTTGATCCCGTCAAAGAGCGTGGCCTTGGGGGAAACTTTGCCCTTTGCCCCTTTGTCGGCCCCGATGCCCAGAATGGGATTGCCGGGGAACGTCAGGAGCTTGAATTGCAGAGCCACCTTCCACTCGTAATCTTTGGCCGCCGAATTATAGCCGGTCTCATAGGCCACGGACCACTGATAATAGCCGAATTCCTTGCCGATCTCTACGCCCAGCCCCTCGAGGGCGCCTTTTTTTCTGTGCTTGTTGAGGACCTGGCTGCGGGTCTCGTAAATATGCCCGTAGGTCTTGATTTCCCAGCCCCGGCTGGGTTTACCGATCTTGGCGTGGAGGGAAATCTTGTGCTCTTTGTCGAGCTTGACCCAGTCGGTCCCGGACCAGCCGTTATTGATGGTCATCGACCAGCCGACCCCGATCCGGTTGCGGGAATAAACCAGTCCGCCGTTGATTTCCTGCAGCGAACGCAGATAGTCTCCGGTACGCCGGTAGCGGGCCTCGTTGATTTCTCCGCGGATCCATACCCGGAAATTTCGCCGGAAATTCCCGGTTGAAAACAGCTCGTCGCGGATCCGGTCGATATTGAAACTGTGGATATTCCGCGTATTCTGGCGATTCCGGAGGATTTCTCGTACCCGGTCCAGTTCTTCGGGCGTGAGACTTTCTCCTTCCTTATTATACTCCTTTTTCCCGTAATTTTCCAGATCTTCGTTGAAAAGTCTGTTGTCCCTGTATTCGTAGGCCAGATAGAGCACGTTGATGTTCCTCGCGTTGTAGCGCTGCCGGCCCAGGACGAGTTTTTTTCCGGCGTCCTCCTTGTGCCGGTACGTCGAATAGGATGCCGTATAGCGGTGTTCAATGTCGCCGGTATCCACATACTGCACGAGATACGTGCGGTTGTCGGCGTCGATTTCCCGCATCCCCGTGCTCAGATTGTCCCGGATGTCGGAACCCACGCCGTAGCGCAGCGCGAGCGTATCGTCATTTTTGAAGCGGTAGCGCCAGCCATAGCTGTCGAGGACGACTTTTTCCCGGCTGTCGTCGGCGTTTTTCATGTGTTCAACGGCCGAGCGGATCGTGTCCCTCGTGTAGTTCAGGCTGTGCCGGCCGTAATTTACCGTGACGCCTATATTTTCATAGCCGAGGTTGTTGAAATTTTTATCGTCAAGGCGCTCGTCGGTATAGTACCGGTTTTTTTTGTACCAGGCCGAAGCCTTGGTTTCGTTGTCGAGAAGAAAATCCAGCCTGTGCCCGAGGATTTCGTTTTTGACCAGGCCGGGCATACCCGCGTCCCAGGCCTTTTTGTAGTCGACCGTATAGCGGGTTTCGGTGTTGCCCAATTCAAGATTGAGACTGTCCGTGACCTCGATTGCGTTTTCCTTGCCGTAGAGCCGGATTTCCTTGGCCGTGGCCTTTCGCCCGCTGTCCCGGGCCGCGGGTCCCGTTTTCAGGGAACCTTCGTCATAGGCATATCGGGTTCCGGTCAAAAGGATCTTGTTCGTCAGGGAAAAATCCACGCTCCGCCCGGGGTCGTTGGTATTGTCCATAAGCGTCAATGAGTGGTTAGCCTTGATGATGCCCCGCAGTGACGCGTCCTCCCCCGTCGTCGGGGTATCGGTCCAGGGATTGTGGCCCTCTTTATAGACGTCATAGCGCAAATCCGCCGATATGGCGGCTTCTCCGAATTTCCCGAGGGAAATCTCCTCTTTTTCCGCGAGGATTTCATAAAAATCCGATTTATTGACGTATTTTCGGGACGAGCCGTCATAGAGCCCTTCCCGGGAGAGGAATTCCTCTTCCGTCCGGCCCGCCGTCACCCGGATTCGGTGATCTTCCGTGGAGATATCGGCCCAGGCCGAGACTTCGCGGAAATTTTGCTCCAGGAGCGTTTCAAAACGATTGTATTCCATGTCTCTGGGGTTGTTGGCGATGAGCCCGGTCCGGAGGGCGTCTGTTCCCCTGTCGAGGATCCGCCGGTATTCGCGCATATCCGCCCCCAATTTCAGCGTATAGTCCCGGGGGAGTTGATATTCGCCGAGGGAAATCCGCAGATCCTTGCTGTCATAACGCACGTATTCCCGCACGGTCGTCGGGTTGTAGGAATAGCGGAAACGCGTTCCCAGCAGGGACGACACGGTCACGAGGGAATCGAGGTTCGGATCCCGCTCAAAATTCTGCAGAGGGCGGAACTTGTCGCCGTTTTTCTCGTCGTAACTGAAACCGACCCGGCGTTTTTTGTCAAAGGCCTCGAAGCCGAAGTTTTCCGCTCTGGATTTGTCGTCGGAAGCTGTCGATCCGGGATCCATATCGTAGAGATACTGGTAGTAGCCGCCGATCCGGTAGTCGTCGTTGTCCTTGATCAGGGAAAAATGCGAGTAGAGGTCGTTGTCGGTGACGCTGCCGTAGTTGATTTCGTCGATGATGTCGTAGACCATGAGGCTGTAGCTTCTCTTGTCGTCGGTCAGCTTCAGGATCCCCTTGAAGGAAATATCCTCCCGGGGGCCCATGCCGTGTAAGTCCGCGTCCAGCGAATAAAAGCCGATATTGCCGTCAAAGGCCGGCCGCGCGGTGGGGATGGCGTCGGCGGGATTGTCAAACCAGTTGCGGCTCTCATAGGTATTGATGAGCTCGTCAAGCTTTGGGATCATGCTGCGGGTCCCGTACCAGGAATTAAAGGAAAATCGGCCGTAGCGGTCATTGTACTCGTGGCTGACGTTCCAGCGATAACGCTTGCGCTTCTGCTCGTATTCCATGGGATTGCCCGCGCGCATGCCCTCCGTGGCTTTGCTGTAGACGAGATAGTCGTCAAGATTGACCTTCGTGGTCCCGAAGCGTTTCGTCGTGAACCAGTTTTCCCAGCGCCCGATCAAAAATCCCATCTTGTCGGCGAATTTGGGCGCGAAGCCGCCCCGGTAGCGGCTGTCCTTTTTCCCATACAGCACGCCCCAGCTGAGCTGCCAGCCGTAATAGTCGTCGCTGGTCCATGTCGGGAAGAGCGGCACTTCCGAGCCTGCCCGGATATTTTGCCGGAACCAGGGGAAGCGGAAGGGGAAATAATCTTTTTTCCCTATGAAAAAATCGCTGTTCCGGAGCGTCACTTGCTTGTCGACTTCGACCACGATACGGTCCGACAGAAAATGATAGCCCCCCTCCCGGATGTCGCTTGTGGCGACGACGGCTGAATCCGTGGTGATCCGGCCCTTTTCGAGGGTAACGACGCCGTTTTTGTATATGATCCGGTCGCCGCCGAAATAAATCCGCGTGTTGGGCGGCTCGGCCAGCGTGATTTTCGAAACGTCCAGATAGCCGAAGGCCCGGTCAAAGACCCCTTCGTCGCCGGAAACGCTGATTTCCCCTCCTTCCGCCTCGATCTTGATCTTGACGATCCCGGGATCGATTTCGGCGATAAAATCGCCTTCGGCGTAGACGGTTTTCTGATCGGCGGCGCGTCTGACCGTAAAGGCCTTGATCTTCATCTGCTCGTAGTTGAGGTTCACCCCTTCGGGGGAATGGACGGTGTCTTCGGAAAAATCGACGTCAAGAGACTCCGACACGCCAAAAACATCCTCGCTCTTGGGGGATTTGGTCGCGCCTGCATCCGGGAGCGCGAACTTATTGCCCGCGTTGAGGGCGCCGGCGCACAAAATAAAGAAAATCATGGCGCAAATCCGTCTTTTCTTCATGGTCCGTCCTTGCGTTTATCTTCTGGCTTTACGCCTTTTTGATGAGTTTATAGAGGTTCAGGGCGAATATGGTCTTGAAGTCCGCCGTGGCTTTTTCGATTTCCCCCAGGTCCGCCCAATGGTCCTCAAGGATCTCCCCTTCGTCGAGACGAAGGCGCTCGGGCTTGCCGGCGGCTTTTTTCAATTGCGCGATATAGACGAAGAGCCTCTCGGTGCTGCACCCGGGCGAAAGAATCAGGGATTTTTCCGGCGTGTAGAGCAGCGTATAATCCCCGGGCCCGTAGCCCGTTTCCTCCCGCAATTCCCTGTGGAGCGTCGTCAGCGGATCTTCGCCCGCTTCCATGATGCCCGCGGGCACTTCAAGGAGCTCTCCCCGGTAGCCGGGCCGGTACTGTTTCACCAAGAGGGCCTTTTCCCCGGCCGCATCCAGAAACAGCGCCGCGATGGCGTTCGGTTTGTCAAGATACTCCAATGTAAACCCGCTCGCGGGGTGGGGCTCCGTCGCGATTTTCAAAAATTTCAGTTCTTCCGTTTTCATTCCTCCCGTGTTTCCTCCTCTTCGTTTTCTTTTTCTTCCTCCCTGCGCCGGATCAGGAGCAGCACTTCATGGAGCTCCTTTTGCTTTTGCAGGTAGGCGTTTCTGCTTTTTTCCCTGTGGCTGGCGACAACTTCCATGACCGGATGCAAAACCCCCGCGACGATCCCCGCCGCAAAGCCGTTGTTGTAGAGATTGAGCCCTCCGTGGACGACGCCGATACTCTGCACGACCGCGATGTGGAGCCAGCCCGCGACGATTCCCCAGTGGGCTCCGTAGACGCCCGGAATGGGGGCCAGGGCCGTGGCGAAGAGCGCCGAAAGGATGATCGTAAACGTCGACGTGTCGGTTCCGTATTTGCCCAGCGAAACCCCGATCAGGATCGGTATCGTATTGAAAATGGATTCTCCGTAGGCCGAGAAGCCCACCAGCGTAAAGATCGCCGCGAGGAAGGGCCCGTTCAGGGTCATGCCCCAGATGTAGACAAAGGCCAGGCCGATAAAACCCATGACGCCCATGTTGATCAGCGTCGCGCCGAAGCCGTATTTGACCACAAAATCGGCCTTGTATCCGCTGTCTTTGAGCAGGGCCGGATAGCCCCGGAACGAGTTCCCGTTCAGGTAAAAACCGATGAGGATCAGGGAAAAGAACAAAAACATGCAGATGATCCGCAGCGACAGGTCATATTGCGTGGAAATGAGGCTCCGCGGCGTCACGTTGAATTTGTACAGCTTCAGGATCGAAGTCGTCACCGCTCCGATGATTCCCCCCACAAAGCCCAGATTGTAGAGATTGAAGCCTCTGTGGAACTCAAAGAGTTTTTTTGAGAGAGGCGTCACGATAAATCCCAATATAATCCCCAAAAGCAGCGCGTTGATATAGGAGGTCTCATGCCCGTCCACCCGGAAGGCCACTTCGCTCACAAAGGGGGCCAGGGCCGTGGAAAAGGAGATGGCCGGGAAAACTTCCTTGAATTCCGTATGGTCGTAATAGCCGTACAGGATGCCGCCCAGGTAAAAGGGCAGGATGTTGAAGATATTCTTCCCGAAAAAGGAGAAGCCGTAGACCGTAAAAAACGAGGCGAGATGGATGCCCGAGATCTTAACCCTCAAAAGCTTGACGAGGGCAAAATTAAACGCGAAGATCAGCGTGGCGTTCAAAAAGGTGGCCCCCACCCCGCCGATCAGGAAATAGTCCGTAATGAGAATGGCCTGGGATGTGGCGATGGTTTTGAGCCCCTCAAGGATGTTTTCGTCGTTGACCATGACATCAAGCCAAGCGAAAAGGAAAAGCAGCAGGCTCGCCAAGACGATCGTCAAAACGGCTGCCCTTCTCTTTCTTTCTTCTGTAAGTTCCAGCATAATTCCTCCGGATGCAAGTCCTTCCGACCGTGTTTGAGTTTCCGGATCGAAAAAACGGTATACAACATGATATTATGTTTTTCGAAAAAAGTCAAGTTCGGATGTTTGATTTTCGCCCCCTTTTCTGAAATATCATTTGACAAATGGGAAAAACTGTGATAATATGTAGCTTGCATGGAAGGCTATCCTAATTGGTAAGGAACCGGTCTTGAAAATCGGCGTCGTAAGACTTCAGAGTTCGAGCCTCTGGCCTTCCGCCATACGTCCGGTGAGATGCCCGAGAGGCCGAAGGGAGCAGTTTGCTAAACTGTCGTACGGGAAACCGTACCGTGGGTTCGAATCCCACTCTCACCGCCAGCAGAAAATAACGAACGTTCACTTCCGGCGTCGCGCCTCGTAAACGTTCGTTTTTGGTTTATATCGCTCTATTTTGGGGCAACCGCCCCGTACAAAAACCGCTCCTCTTAGTCGGTTTTGCCATGATTTCCGCGTCCGTCGGAGCAACCGCCGCAATGCTTTTTGCCCTGCGGGCCGCGGCCGCCCTTGCCGCCTTTGCCGCGCTCCCCGAAGCCCCTGCCGCGCTGCGCCATGAAGGCTTCCATGGTTTCCCGGCGTTTCTCAAAATCCTCATCGGGGAATCGCTCCTCGCAAGCTTTGATGATGCGCCCGAGGGTTTCCGAAAAGGCCGCCAGCTCCGCATCGCTCACCCCGTCAAGGACGCTTTCCGTCCCGGACGCTCTCTCATTGACGTTCCCCGCTGCTTTGGCGCCTTCTTCCGTCAGCTTGATGATGGAGACGCGTTTGTCCTCCGGAGAGGACTCACGGGTGATATAGCCGCTCTTCTCGAGTTTTTCCAGCAGTTGCGCCGTGGATTGCTTCGTAAGACCCAGCAACCAGGTGAGGTCGCGTTGGCTGATTTCCGGTTTGATTTTTAATATTGCGAGGACCCGTCCCTGCCCCATATGCGGGTCGCGGGTATTCTCGTCGCGCCCGGAGCCGCGGAAAGACGCGCGGCGCATCAGCATTTGCAGTTGTCTGAGTTGTTCTGCTACCGTTGTTTTGATTTCGCTCATTGTGTTTTCCTCCTTGAAGTGATCTTTATTTTGTTCATAATTTGTCCAATACCTGACCGTCATGTACTTGACTGATTGTAGTATAGCACGGCTTTGATTTTTTGTCAAGCACCTGACTAAATATTTTTCAATATCTTTTCCAAGCTGCAAAAAGTTGCAAAATCTGCTATTATATAGGCGCAATAAGTTGCAATCCCCCTTCCAAAAACATATTTCTTGACTTTTTCCGCGTTTGCTGATATAATACTTAAGCTGGCCAGGTTGTCAGCATGAAACAAATGAATATCATTTCAAGAAGAAACGCCTGTTTCTCACCTTATGGACCCGTAGGCGGTCACATCGGGTTATGATGTACAAAATTCGATTGCATAATTATGCAGTTTTGTATTGAGCAGGGTTTCCGTACCCTGTTTTTCTTTATCATGGAGGTGTGTATTATTTCTGAAAAGGTTAGAATCAACGACAAAATCAGAGGGAGGGAGTTCCGGATTATTTCTTCCACCGGAGAACAGCTGGGGATCATGGATCTTGCGGCCGCGATGAATCTCGCGTCCGAGCAGGGCTATGACCTCGTCGAAATCGCTCCCAACGCCAATCCGCCCGTTTGCAAAATCATGGATTTCGGAAAATTCAAGTATGAGCAGACCCGGAAAGCCAAAGAGGCGCGGAAAAATCAAAAACAGGTCGTTGTGAAAGAAGTGAAGGTCACGGCGAGAATCGATGACCACGACCTCGATACGAAAACCGCGATGATAGAGAAATTCCTGTCGAAAGAGCACAAAGTCAAGGTGACGCTGATGCTGTACGGGCGCGAGCGCATGCACGCCGCCCGGGGCGAGCAGACCCTCAACGAAATTGCGGAAAAATTTCAGGAAATCGCTGAAGTTGACAAAAAATACAACGAAAAGCAGAAATATCTCATGCTTTCACCGAAAAAAGCCTGAGCAAATCATTCTTAGTGGAGGAGGTAACACCAAATGCCAAAAATGAAGACCCACAGAGGGGCCAAGAAGAGAATCAAAGTGACGGGAACCGGGAAATACGTGATCAAACATTCCGGCAAAACCCACATCCTGACGAAAAAAGACCGGAAGCGGAAGAACACGCTGCGAAAAGACTATGTGGTCGGGGAAACATTGAAAGAGCATATGAAGGGACTTTTGCCCTACGGAGAAGGAAGATAAATCTATAGGAGGTTTTGATCATGAGAGTAAAAACAGGAATTGTCAGAAAAAGAAAGCATAAAAAAGTCCTTGACGCGGCCAAAGGATTCCGCGGAGCGTCGGGGGACGTCATAAAGCAGGCAAAACAGGCGACAATGCGGGCCATGGCCTATTCCACCCGGGACCACAAAGTCACGAAGCGGAAAATGCGCCAGCTGTGGATCATCCGGATCAACTCCGCGGCGCGGATCAACGGGATTTCTTATTCCACATTCATCAACGGCCTGAAAAAAGCGGGCATCATTCTCGACAGAAAAGTCCTGGCCGATATCGCCCTCAACAACGCGGCCGAGTTCGCGAAACTGGTCGATAACGCCAAAGCGGCGCTGTAAGGTTGCAAATTCAAACATAAGACGCTTCTCTTTGCCCCGGCATCGGGTACGTTGATACAATGGCGGAAATAGCTGAAAATAAGCCATTGCGCTTACATAAACTTCTAGGAGACAGGCAGAATACATTCGCTGTGGTTCCGGGCAGTAAGACCAGGTTTCGACTGATATTGGAGCCGATGAAGGAAAACGGGCGCGTTTTCGAAGATTTTTCAGATTTGCCGTTGGTTTATAAAAAAGAAAGCTATCGTTAAAGTACCCGGGCGGGGGCTTCCGCTCGGGTTTTTTAATTTTAAAAAATGTCGCTTTTAAAGCGACCACTTCCCGATAAAAATGTGCTAAGATGAAAGTACCCGAAACGCGAGGGAAGTTTTTCCCCGGCGGGACATTCGGCCATTCGATATGACGGGAGGTAAAAAATGAAAGAAAATTTGACGGAACTTGTGGCAATTTTGGACAGAAGCGGCTCCATGCAGGGCCTGACGGCGGAAACCATCGCGGGCTACAACAAGTTTCTCGCGGAACAGAAAGAACTCCCCGGAGAGGCAAACCTGACGACGATCCTCTTTGACGACCGCTACGAGGTTCTTCACGAAGGCGTTCCTCTGCGGGAAATCCGCTTCATCACAGAAAGAGAATACTATACAAGGGGGTCGACCGCGCTCCTGGACGCGCTGGGCAAGACCATCAACGCCGTTGGGGCAAAATTGGCCCAGACGCAGGAAGAAGAGCGCCCGGGAAAGGTTTTGTTTCTCGTAATCACCGACGGCTATGAAAACGCCAGCCGAGAGTTTACGGCGGAGCAGATCCGGCAGATGGTGGAACATCAGCGGGAAAAATACAAGTGGGAATTCCTATTTCTCGGCGCGAATATTGACGCCTTCGCGACGGCCTCTTCCATGGGGATCGCGCATGCCTACAACTATACGGCCGATAAAATACGGACCGGTATTATCTATAGCGCGCTGTCCTGCGCGACCAGGAGTTTTCGAAAATGTGCGAATCTCTATGAGGACGAGACCTTCGACGCATTGATGAAAGAGGCTTATGTGGGGCCGAAAGACAAGAAACAGAAGAAATAAAGGGGAAGGGGGCTGTAAAATACCTGATTGACAAAAAACCAAGAATGTGGTAAAGTAAAAATATCAAAATACCAAAATTTCAAGGAGCAGACAATGACTACAGCCCAGACAACCCAACTGAATAAAACAATATCAATTTCTTCAAAAAACCAGATCACAATTCCCAGGCAAATCATGGAGTATTTAGGCTTTGAAAAAGAAGCTCGAATCAAGGTTGTTGGAAATTCTCTTTTGGTAACCCCGGTCAGAGAAGAGAGCAGCGAATTTTCCGAATATATTTTAGCGGATCTGATCAAAGAGGGATATTCCGGGGATGAATTACTTGAAGCCTTCAAAAATAGGCAAAGAGCGATAAAACCGGCGATTCAGGATATGATTGAACAAGTCTTGAAAGGAAAACTTTATACGCATGAAGAAGTGTTCGGAGTGAAGACGAAATGACTTCACTCCTTTATTCGCCGGCAGCTGCGCGATATTTCAAAAAAATGAAAGACGCGCAGTTGAAGGCCAAATTCGAAAAAACAATACTCATGATTCAAGAGGATTATACTGTAACTTGATGAGCCGGTATCAGACCCTACAAGAAAAAATAATTTTGTAAACCGCCTTTTGTATGATATCATCAAGAAAACAACAAGATATGATAAAAGGTTTGGGGATCCGTATGAACACGAAATTAGATGCAGATTTAAAAATTATCATAAATGAAATTCAGGCCATATTGCCTGGCGCGCGCATCATCTTGTTTGGCTCTTATGCGTCTGGCAGGGAAGGCCGGGACAGCGACTTGGATCTCTGCGTCGTTGCGGACCATTTTTCCGGTCGTAGGCTTGATATGATGCACGCGATTCGAAAAGCCGTCGCTGGAAAAATCAAATATTCCCTGGATATTCTTTTGTACCGAAACAGCGAATTTCAAGAATACGCAAAATCAAGGCCGCGACTTGAATATACAATTGCAAACGAGGGGGTAGTTGTGAATGCCTGATCGAGAGCTTGTTTTGGCATGGTTGAACTGGTAGAAAGGGATATGAAAAATGCCTTGCAGCATGCAAAGGAGATATTGATGCTGTTATTCCAATACTTCAAAATAAGGGCATCACGCTCGAAAGCTGATGAAAAAATCTGCGCCGGATAGGCGCAGATTTTAACTTTAAAGACTGCTTCTCGTTACAATGCAAGCCAAACTTATACGGTTATTTTCAGCCCCCTCTCCGAAGGGGGCAGCGAAGCCGCCGGGGGTTGCGCCGCCCTCCTCACAAAAAAATGTCGCTTCCAAAGCGACCATTTCCCAATCGAAATATGTTATGATATCACTATAGGCCCTGATCGCTATCCATCATAAATTATACGAAAATTGTATCAGCAGGAAAACGGGGTAAAAAATTCTCAAAAAAATATTTTTCAGAAAGACAAAATCTGTCGTTCCCTCTGTGCTATACTATTCCTGACAAGCAAGCGTGACGTAGTCAACGTTCAGATTCAACCATGGGTTGCGGGATCGTAAGATCCCCCAGCCCCCTTTACATCCATCATGGATCATGCGGAAATACTCTTGTGTCAAAGGCATCGGAATATATCTCAATTGTCCGTGGTGGATTTTTTATGGTCCAAAAAGGAGGTAAAACATGCCTGTTCCCAAGTATGGGTATTCGGTAAAAAGCGATTGGGTGAGAAAAATCATTTCTGTCGCGGTAAAGATGACGGATTTTCTCGGCGGGCGTCTCGATGTGTTTGCGGATGTGTCTGCGATTCCTCAGTCGATCAAGGTCAAGGGGGAGGATTGGCCGCTTCAGAAGCGAAATTTCTACGGTCGCTCGACGGCGCCGGAAACCAATAGTTGCGTGATGTATGAGGCGTTTTACGGGAAATGAGGTTGTCGGAGCGCCCGGGGGCGGGGGACTGCGGGGGAGTCGGCCGGGAAATTGCGGAGTGGGCTGGAGGGCTGTTTGTGGCCTGTAGGTTTTTGCATATTTCCGATATGCGGGAAAAAGGCGGAATTTTGGGGGTAAATGAAAAGGGGGTTGTGGGTGGCGTGTGGTCTGCAATTGTGACAAGGGTAAAGATGAAGGGCGGAGTTTTGGGGGGTTGAGGGGGTGAAATTTATCAGGTATAATTGTGAGCTGTCACATAGATGAAAAGCCGGTAAATTAGCTCGCTGTGTAAATTTTCTATGTGCCAAAATCATCAAAAAAGACACAAAAAATAATTTACTCTCCGAAATTGGCTTTTTTGTGGATTATCCATAAAAAAACCCGTAACTTGCGGGATTTAAGGCCTTGACAATCGGCGCCGAGTAGGCTATAATAGAAGCAATTGAACGCACAATTATACCTGATAACTGACAGCCTTCACATTTCTGACAAAATGCCGATTTGACGCGCCCTTTTGACGAATAAAGCTCCAAATTTCGTATTGCACTGGCTGAATTACGCACACAATTGTAAAAAGTACAAAAATATAAATCCACCAACGTTTTACGGGAATACGACCCTCAAAATAGAGGCATTTGCCTTGATCGTGGTTGGCATGACCTACAAGATCTTTGCTGAAATTTGATCACGCCAGAGAACAGGATCCCAAGGCAGCATTTTCAAGAAGATTTACCGGTTTTTCGATACTGAGAGGCCTCCCAAACGAGAGCGGACATTACAAAAGATCAAAGCGAGGAGAAAATGACTAAGAAATGCAGGGATTGCCATCACTACAGCGGAATGAAATGTGATCTGGGGCGCACTCTACGCACCAGAAGCCCATCCTCAACATGCGCCTTTGCGGATCCCACAAAAAAATGGTGCTGTAATTGCCGCTTTTACCAAAACGAAGTCTGTAACCTTCGCACGCCTCGCAGAACAAGCGTAACCTCTACTTGCCCGAATTTCACGAAACATATCATGGTATGAGGAAGACAAAGTAGCTCTGAAGTCCATTAGAGGAACAACTTTTATCATATAAAACAAGGAGGATTCATGAAAGAGTATTCTGTAGAAGAAGTTCAGAAACGGATTAGCGAAATTCAACGGGAGAATAAAATTCCGGGTATTTTGATTTGTGGCCAGACTGGAGCCGGAAAATCTTCCGTAGTAAACTATATTTTCGATGAGTCTGTTTCAACAGCAGGTGTAGGAACCCCGTGTACCAAAGGTATCAAATTATATCAGAACAACACAGTAAACATCTATGACAGCGAAGGCTATGAAATAGGGAGCGAAAAACAAGCACATTATGAAAAATTGATTTTCGATGATTTTTTACTTCAAAAAAAAGGATACACTGAAGATTCTATAAACATCATCTGGTACACGATTTCTGCCGCTGGAAAGCGATTTACAGATCTTGATATAAGCTTAATTAAAAAAATCTCTCAAGAAGGATTTCCGATATGCGTATTACTCGCCAAAATAGATGAATTGGATGACAAGAGTTTATTGGAACTTGAAAATGAATTAAAGAAAGCTTTGCCTGTTTTTCCTATTTTTAAAACGAGTATCTTGGCAAAAAACGACGAAGCGGTGGCGAAATATTGTGACTGGGAAAAAATCATTACATGGACGTACGAAAAATTGCCCGAAAACCTGAAATTTAGATATGTATCCGCATTGCAAGAATGTCTTGAATTAAAACGAAATACAGCCGATAACTACATAAATCTGGCTTCTCTCGCTGCTGCGGGGATTGCAGCGTCGCCGATTCCATTCAGTGATGCGGCGCTTCTGGTTCCTCTCCAGACAGGATTACTCATGGAAATTTGCTCTTTGTATGGAATCAAAATCAGTAATTCAGGCATATTTTCCTTTGTTTTGGATATAGGAGTCAGCCAATTGGGAAAATCTATAGCGGGAAATCTTATTAAGCTTATCCCTGGCATAGGTACTGCAATCGGTACAATGATCAATGTAACCGTCGCATCTACAATCACAAAGGCTGTCGGAACTGCACTTTCTGAGGCTATTTATATTCAGTGTAAAAAATCGACTGAAGGAAAAGCTCCTGTAATCGACATTGAAGCGATCATCTCTTCCGGTGAATTTATAAAAAAGGTCATAGAAATGTATAAATCTACAAAGGTATAGGTGTTGTCGTGAACTGTGAAAACCATAACAACATTATGATTTTAGGACAGACCGGAACCGGAAAAAGTTCCTTGATTAACTATCTTGCTGGAAAAGAGGTAGTCAAAACGGGAATAGGGAGACCTGTGACACGTAAAGGTCAATGGGATAAAGTAGCCTTTGCCTCACCAAACAACCCGGAAAAAGAAATTACCATAATTGACAGTTGGGGCCTTGAAGCCAATAAAGCTGAAGAATGGAAAAAGGAAATATTGGGTAAACTCAGTGAATCTATCTCTTATGAAGAGATGATCCTTGGGACCATTTATTGCATATCTTATTCGAATGCAAGAATACAGGAATTTGAACTGGATTTGATTAAAGTAATGCTGGATACCGGATACAAAATCATTATTGCTTTTACAAACTCAGATGATAGCGCCTATCAAGAAAAGAAAATCAAATATAGAGAAATTTTTAACACTCATTTTTCAACCTATACCGGGCAATATTCTATGATCGACGTATGCGCCTTTTCAGTTCCAAAAATTGGTCAACCAAAACCGAAAGGAACTTTCGGCCGAGAAGAACTCCTTAATGTTTTGGAGTCAGATGCACGAAGCAATTTTATAAAAGTTTATAGATCACATCTAAATTCGTGGAAAGAAGAAAGCCAAAATACGTTGAAAATATGGTATACACAGAGTTTTAAAAAAGCCCATGAATTTGAGGGTCGATTTCATGATACAAATACTACGATCGCAAAAAAGATAAATGATGAGATCAACATAGCGTTCAAAAAAAGCTGTGATAAAATTTCTACCAAATTTGTTAATTATATGCGAGACGCCCAAGGCTATTACGACATGTTCTCAGGGACTTTTTCAAAGACCAAACTTACTGGATTACGGAAGTTCAAAGACGTTACGTTTTCAGCTACAATAGTGGGAGAACTATTTAACAAATATGTTGTCAAAGAAGATCTCAAAAAGGGATTGAAAGACGCCATCTGCAGAACTAAGAATGAGGCAACAGAAAAAATTAACCTAAGTTACTCTGAGGCACTCAAAATAATTGCTTAAAAAGGTGATTTTCATGACGCAGACGCAAAATCTCTTATTTTTGAATAATATAAGCGATGAAACAAAAATAAACATTTTTCTATGTGGACAGACAGGGGCGGGTAAATCTTCTATTGTGAATTATATCTTGAAGGAGAATCTCGCGAAAAACAGCGATACCAACGTTACAACAAAAGGGATAAAATCCTATCATAAAGGCGACCTGGGAGAATTGTGGGATAGCGACGGGTATGAAATCAATAATCAGGAGCACTATAAAAGCCTTCTGCATGATTACTTTAAGTTGAGAACACAAAACAACTATGATGAAGTTCTATTGACATGGTTCGTGGTAAACGGAGCCACAAAACGCTTTACTTCTTACGATCAACAATTGGTAGAACTTATTTCCAAAAAGGCAGGCCACATTGCGATAGTAGTAAACAAGATCGATGAACTGAGTAGTAGCCAGTTAAGTCAATTTAAAGATTCCATAAAAAAGCAAAATCCAGAAGGAAATATTTTTCTTGTCAGCACAAAAGCCGTTGAAAACTCAGAACTCATAACATTTTGCGAATGGGATGCTTTGTTCGATTGGACTTACAAAATTGGAAATTCAGGTAATACTGTAATTCGCTTACTGCAACAGCGAGCGGAAAGCGGAGATACGGAAGCTCAAAAGGAATTAAGTATTCTGTTTGAAAGCAAAAATGCGTTCCTGCTGGCAATCAAGTACATAAAATTAGCGGCAAATGCCGGCGATAAAGCAGCATGGGTGAAAATGAAGGAACTGGCAATCAAACATGCAATTTCAAATCAAACCAAAAGCTGATAAAGGAGGAACAAATGGGGAGCTATCGATTTGATCATGATCTTGAATTTTTCAGAACATGTTCGCATGAAGAACTTGAAGAGCTGGAAACCATTCTGATCTGGGGGACGAAGAAGAATAAAGATCAGAACAAGCGGAATATTTCAGAGCAAATTACACGCGAACCTTTGTGGAAGGAATTCCATGAAACGGACAGAACGAAATATTGGTCATTGCTGGCAAGAGAATTACAGGAATATGGGGGCAATACAATTATCAACACAGGCAGAGGTGGCGGCGTATACTATAGAGAAATTCTGGAAGATGTAATGAAAAAAGTAAAAACACCTTTTGACGGGTCACTTAGCACCTCTGTTAATGAACAGAATTTGTTATCCAAGGTCTTTGCAGATTCTATGTGTAATTTTTCCAAAGAACAACAAGAACGAATCATTAGAGAGTTGGATAAAAATGGCTTTCCATCAAATCTGGCTGAAATAGGAACTGGGATAGTAGAAATGCTAAAATTGGGAGGCATGGGAACAGTGATCAGTTACTTTACGGGACCTATTGGATGGTTATATGCGGGGGAGTGGATAATATTTGGACCCGCATACCGGATAACTAAACCTGCCGTGATTCGAGTCAGTATATTGAGAATAATCAAAAGCGCTGAACTGAACAATGAAGCAAATTGCTAAAAAATTATTATAGGTGGTACCCATGCGTGAATTCATAGCCAAATTGAATTTAAAAACTATCTTGCAAATATTGATTCTTCCAGCTATTTCTTATGTCCTGCATATAGCCTATCGCAAAAACAAGTTTATCAGAACACGATTGAGAGGATTGGGATCTTGGATCGGAAAATTGCTTGACATAATCTTAGACCGCCCTCCTAAACCGAAACCCGAATCTATAAACGAGACGCCATCCATTCAAGACAATGGCAAAAATATCGAAACCAAATGCCCTGAATTTACCGAGCAATACCAAGCGCAGAGGCAAAAACTGAAATCTCCGACCATTTTCGTTTGTGGCTATAGCCGCAGCGGGAAGAAATCTCTCATAGATGCCGTTTTCTCCAGAGTCGTTCAAGCCGAAGTAGACGATGCAGACAGCGAACTGACGCAGGACTATGTTGGATATCTGAAAAATGATCTCGTCATTTGGAAATCTCAAAATTGGAAACCAGAGCGCACAGATGACGCGTTCGAAGCGCGGATAAAAGACTTTTTCCAAGAAAAGCGGACAGATGAAGGGTCTTTGATCTGGTTTACTATCCCAAGTGATGCTGACAGTTTGAAATACGAAAAGACCTTTCTGAAGAACATTTTCAATCCGGCAAAAGACATCGTAGTTATTACAAAATGTGATCTTAAAGATAAGAAAAAAGCGATAAAAATATTACGAAAAGAAATCATGACTTGTAACGTTCCCAAAGATCGGATTATTGAGACCAATGAACAACCCGAAGGTTATGATAAGCTTGCATCACTTACTCTCGCATCTCTTGCTGAACCCTATAAAGATGTCTTTGCAGACGAACAGACAAGACGAACTGTCAAAATTGAAATGATCAAAAGCAAACGAAAAGCGGTGGATGCAGATGCAATAATTAAAAATGCCATAGATAGCGCTTCCGCCAATATAAAAAGTTCAATTTCTATTTCAAACATCAACAACTTTTTCCCGATACAGTTCGGCATGATCGGCAAGCTGGCAGCATTGTTTGGTTTGGATGATGAAATGCAGAGAAGAGTGAAATCTCGAATCTTGCCTGACATCTCCAGGGTAGACTCTCTTTTGCACGATTTGATTCCGAAATATGAAGGAAAGGTCAATGCCAAAACGGCTAAGCAATTGACAAAAGCGATCGGCCTGTACGCTAAAGAGAGCTTTCAGGCGGCAGTCATTGGGAAAATTGAAGGAAAAACAGATAAAGAAATCATAGAATTTGACAAAGCTCTTTTTAAAAAATGTTACACGAAAGCTCAACAAGGGCTGTTGGACAAGCTCAAAGCACATGTATGGAAGCGAAGAGCATCCACAGAGAAAAGTTCTGCTTCTAAATGACGCTGAAAAGAAAACTCCCCGCAAAAAACAAAAAAAAATTTACACAACGACAAAATCTGTCGCCCGTCATGTTGTATACTATACTCACAAGGCGGGCGACTCCTCTGAACAAAAGCGAAACAAGAGGAATCGAGGGCTGAGCCGAAAATAAGGCCCAAAGCCTAAATTCCGCCTTGAAAACGCTTGATTGGAGGAAAAAATGATGGTTACAAATTTGAAGGAAATGTACGCGCCCCGATGGCAGGAAAAAGTCCTGCAAAACCTTGACAAGGGCGACCTTGAAAGCTATGCCAAAGCCCTGCTTGAGGCAAGGGAGATCTTCACGGAAGCCGTGAAAAATTCAGAAATCGAAACTACTCTCTTTGCCGAGATCTTTACGATGGATGAAAACAGCCTGGACGAAGCGAACAAAGTAGCGGACGCCTGCGAAAGAACGCTGACGCAAGGCCTCAAGCCTCGCTGGCTGACGCTCAAACGCGTCGACGAAGCCTTCCAGACTTATGAGCTGGCCCTCAAGATCCTCAACGCGATCAGGAGATTCGAGGAAAAAGATTATTGGATCGTTGTCGACAGGCAGCTTGAGCTTTATCAGTGGAAAAAAATGACCGCCCCTTCTCTAAAAAACCTTGGCACTGGAGGTAGCAATGAAAAACCCTGATTTGAAAAAAGAAAACGGAACCGAACCGCAGGAAAACACAAAAAAAGTTCTCCCGATACTCGACCGGGCGGAACTGGACCGAAGACTGGAAAAAATGTCCCGGAGCCTCATCTATCGGGCAAAACAAGCAGTTAAAAGAAAACTGTTGAACCGGGGAAAATCCTTTGATAAAGTGCGCCCAGAGATTTTCATTTCTTGCTATTTGGTCGCTCCGCCGTATAGAAAGGTTTCTACAATAAATGACATCGTAAACAAAATCAAAGCTCTGGGGTATGACGCCATGTTGGATAAGCAGAAGGGCTTGACCGAAGACGACAGAGGCCGCTTTGTTCCCAGCAGCCTGGTTTTCAAATTTAAGGCCAAGGGAGCAGAAGAATATCATGTGGCCGCGTCAGACGACCGGAAAGATTACGAGGACGCGCTGAGTTTTCTCGAAGGAAAGAAAACCGGTGATATCGAGCGGATCAAGCGGATGCTGGGGCTGGAGGAAGCGCCTTCGGGCGATACAGCAGACGGCATGGACGAGAAGAAACAGGATAAAGAATAAGCGAACAGATCGCAGGGAGGCAAAATGCTGGGGATTGAGATCCCGCAAACGATCAAGGACAAAATCCTCGAGAGAGACAGGGACGCGGATCGACAAAAATCGAAATAAAAAGACCGTGAAAAAAATATTTTTTATAACGACAAAATCTGTCGTTGCTCATGTGCTATACTGAGTTTGAAGAGAAAAAAACCAATCAGTCAGGAGGTAAACCCTATGCAAGCGATCGGCGTAAGAATTCTGATTTTCGCTGTCATCGTTATTAACGGGATAATCTGGCTTTGTTCGTCCGATTAGCTCGGCGGGGTAAGAATAGGCATTGCATTCATAATAAGGGGAGGTTGATTTTTTGAAAAAATATGAACTCACTGCGCAAAAGAGAGTAAAAAGAGACGACGGATTCCGCCACACGCTTTACCGAATCCGTGCCTTGCGTGACTTCGAAGATGTGCTCGAAGGACAACCGGGCGGCTGGGTGGAATCAGAGAAAAACCTTTCCCAAGAGGGGAATTGCTGGATTTATGACAACGCCGCAGTTTACGGCAGGGCAGTTGTTTCCGGAGACGCAAAGATCAGAAATTTTGCCCGGATTAGCGGAAACGCCGAAATTTGTGACGAAGCTTCCGTCCGTCATTACGCTAAGGTGGATGGGGAAGCGATCGTCAGAGGCGGCGCGTCGATTGAGGATTTTGCCTGTGTAAAAGACGGCGCCGTCGTAGACGACCTGGCAAAAATATCTCAAAACGCATGCGTCATGAATCACGCACAGGTATCGGGCGAGGCTGAGGTTTACGGAAATGCCCGGATTACCGATGACGCCAAAGTCGGCGAAGGAGCAAAGGTCTACGGAAATGCGCTTATCGGAAAAATGTCTCTACTTTTCGGTGAGTCCGAAGTTTATGACAACGCCCGGGTAATCGGGGATATCTTTGGGGTTTCTGACAATGCGAGAGTCTACGGAAACGCGCTTGTCAACGGAGAAACCGGATACGCCAGCGATACGTCATTTATTTGCGATAACGCCTTATATGCTTCCTGCGGAAGTTTGACAGAAAATGCAAGCGTTTCAGAAAACGCGCATGTATATGATTTTGCCAGCCTCAATGACAATGCCTCCGTAGAGGGAAACGCAACCTTGAGAGATAACGCCGAGATTTGCGGCGACGCCATTGCCTGCGGCAACGCCATTGTCAAAGAAAACGGCAGAGTTGAAGGCGACGGCCTTGTTTCAGACGATGACGTAGTCGACGGGGAAAAGGTCATCACGGAATAAGCCTGATCTTGTAAAAATCTAAAGGAGGACTCATGAAAAAATACGAATTGACAGCAGAAAAGAAAATCTGGATCGAAGACGAAGAAGAACGCAAAATCCTTTATCGTATCCGAGCCCTTAGAAATTTTGATGATGTTCTGAAAGGAGAACGCGGTGGTTGGGTCGAGTCGGATTCCAACCTCTCTCAAGAAGGAAGTTGTTGGATATATGATGATGCGGTTGTTATCGGGAACGCATCCGTATCGGAAGACGCAAAAATTTACGCTTTTGCCGTGATAGGAGGAAACGCCCGGATTTCAGGGAACGCTTGGATTAGCGACAACGCTTGTGTGGGGGATGACGTGACCGTATGTGAATATGCCGGTCTTTCAGACCAAGCCAAAGCGCTTGATTCGGCTGTCATCAAAGGAGAAGCCACGATCTTAGGAAACGCTGTTATCATCGGTCACGCGGAGATTTCCGGAGGCGCCCGGGTAAAGGGAAATTCAAGAATCAATGAAAACGCGAAGATTTACGACGACGCAGAAGTAGAAGGAAACGCCATGGTCACTGGAGAAGCCCAGGTTTACGGCAATGCCCTGGTCTGCGATAATGCACTTGTAGGAAAGAACGCCAAGATCTATGAAAATGCCCGCATTACCGGAAACGTCATGATACTGGGACAAGCGGAAGTATATGGCAAAGCCCGGATAGCGGATAACGCGAAAATTTACGAGTCGGCCAGAATATTTGATGAAGCCTCTATCGGAGGAAACGCGAGGATTTTTGACAGCGCGAAAGTATATGACAGCGCCGGAGTGACAGATAACGCAACCGTAAGCGGAGATGCGGAAATTTACGGAGATGCCGTTATCGGAGGCAATAGCGTGATTACAGAGGGCGAAAAGATATTCGAGTAATCGTGAAATACCATTCGGACAGGAGGCGGCAAAATGAAAAAAACCTCAGGCACAACCAAAAAAAAGAAAGAAACGGCAGAAAAACTCGCGGCCATCAAGAGTCCTTTTTTGAGGTCCATCCTTGAAAAGGCCCCCATGGCCTTGGGCAACTATGATTTCATTTTGAATATCCTGAGCAGTTTCACCGGAGAGAACGAACCCCCGTATCTGGATCTCCTGATGGAGGAAGCCGCTATTTGGGGCATCATGGATAAAGAATATGCCGATGGCGAAAAATATATTTTTGTGGATTGCCATCCCTTTGAGATCTGTGCAGAAACCACAAGAAAAATCGCTGCGGAAATCCTTCCGATCACTTACGACCTCGAGAACAAATATGCGGAAAGATGGCAGAAGGCCATGAGGAAATGCAACCCGGAAATTCCCCTGAGCTGCCGGATCGCCCTGTCGGATGCGGGTGCGTTTTTCGAGGAGACTGTCGTGGAAGTCATCAAAGAAGCGGCTCACAGAATGTATGCCCCGAAACGGCTGTTTGGAGACCTTGTCGGCAGGATAACAGGTATTGATTTCGTAACCCCCGTATGGAGAGGGGTAGCAGGATTGGCTTTAAGTACGGCTGAGGGATTTCGTGATATATTGGGAACGCTTCCCGGGATTTCCAATCTTCACGCCCTCTTTGAGGCTTGGGTTCTTCGGGAAATGTGCGAACAAGGTGAGGAAGCGCCAACAGTAGAAGAAGCGCTTGGGGCAATGAGAGAAATCTGTCTTGCCCTCCGGGATCTGGGAGCAATTGATCAGGTGACCCTGGATTCTTTTATGGAAATGACGAATTTGGATGCGCTCTTTAAGGGAAAACTGAAAGAGAAAATCAAAAAAAACCGCACAATGGATTTGGGAAAAAAATACGCTGAAAGATGGAAAAGCAAAATTCCGTGCGTATTGGATCCTGAAAATTCCAAAACCTTCCGTCTCGTCTTGCTACGCGCGGAGCAAATTTTGCAGCTTGCCTTGAAAGATCTACGGATTGACGACGAAAGGCTCCGGCAGGCGGAAAAAAGCGCCTTGATTTCCAATTTGACCGAGCTTGCTGAGGCGAGAGATCTTCAAGCTCGACTTATGGGCAAAGAAGTCGCTGCGGATTATGCGGAAGTGAAGACAGCCGTCGGAGAATACGAGACGGCCCTGCTGGCGTTGAACGCGTTATAAGGGAGGAGGGTAAATATGCAAAACGGTTTTGAAAGATTTCTTGAATTCACTGCATCCGGGATTGTTAAAGTAATTATTGAGATCTTTAAAGCGATCGGCGCAAGAATTCTGATTTCCGCTGTTATCTTTATTATCGGGATAATCTGGCTTTGTTCGTCCGATTAGCTCGGCAGGATAAGAATCGGCATTATCAATATTATATCAGGGAGGTGTACAAATGAATATTTATAATGACTGGTATGTACTTTCGCTTGTAGTCGTTGGTGTGATTATCGCGGCCTGGATCAAGAACCGCGAATTAATTATAAGACTTTACAAATCGTTTAAAGATTACAGACTACAAATGAAAAAAGACAGAGAAAAGTACGAAGAACATGAAAGAAAAATGACAGAAGAGTACGGTCCAAGGGAGTGGGCCAGAATTAAAGAACAAAGACGGAATATTTTTTACACAGACTGGTATACCGAATACGAAGACCGATACAAAAAAAGATACAAAAAAAGAAGGTCTTAATTTAAGACCTTCTTCAGGGAGCGCGGAAATATGAGCGAAAATGGACTAACGGCAGCCCAAGAAACCCTAAATGTGATACTTGACTTATCGTTGCCGTAGGATTTTTATACTGGAATTATAAAGGCGGAAAAAAATGAAAAACCTTGATCCCCACATCCCCACATCCGCGATTCTCGAACTGACCTACCGCTGCAATCACCGGTGCAAATTCTGCTTCTGCCCCTGGGACGCGCCCGAAACAGCCCGCTATCCCTACGAAAAGGGGCAAGAGCTGACGCTCGCCCAATGGAAGGAAGTCCTCGATATCCTGAAAGCCCAAGGCGTGCGCGCCCTGTCATTATCGGGCGGAGAACCCCTACTGCGGGAAGACCTGCCGGATCTGCTTGACGCCATCCGGAAAGACGGAACCCTCAACCGGGATTCCAAGATTGTCGTGATCTCAAACGGCAAAGCCATGAGCGAAGACTGGCTGAAGCGCTTCAAAAAATATGACGTCCATCTCACGCTGTCTCTTCCAGGGATTGCGGCTTTTGAGGAACTTACCGGAACCGATAACGCGGGCGGCGTCCTCCACTGGCTCAGCCGCGCCCATGAAGAGGGCCTCACGACCACCTGCAACATTCCCGTTACGAAAAAAAATCTCCATGAGCTTTATGAAACCATAGGAAACGCCCTTCTGGCCGGGGCCGACATGGTCCTCGTCAATCGCTTCCTGGTCGGCGGTCGCGGCGTCGCCAACCGTACGGAACTGGAACTTTCAAACAAAGAAATCAACGAAATGCTCGATATCGCCGAAGAGGTTTTGGGAAAAGGAAAGCGAAGAGGCTACACCGGGACGGAAATCCCCCGCTGCGTCATTACAAAAGGGGTGGAACACTATAAAAGCATCGGAATCGGAACCTTGTGCGGGGCCGCGAAGACTTTTCTCGCGGTCGATCCGGCGGGCAATCTCCGGGTCTGCAACCACTCGCCTTTTGTGGTCGGGCATGTCTTCGACAAAGATTTCATCACCGACGGCGCATATTGGGACAGATTTCTCAAAAGCGACTACAAGCCGGATTTTTGCAGAGGCTGCAAAGATATTGAACGCTGCGATTGCGGGTGCAGAGAGGCCTGCCACATCGTGGACGGAGATTTGGGGGCCTGCGACAATCTCCTCCCGCTCCGGTGAGTCATAGGTCGTGGGACCGCGCCATGATCATTCCCGGATTCCCTTGAAATTGCCCTTCAACGCATGATCGTTCCAATTCTCAGGAAGAGGAGTAGAGATTTGTGGAAGGAAAGATGCTGTAGACGTAATTCGATTCACTCATCCAAATCCTCCATGTCCAGAGCATTTCTTAATTCAGCGGCGGTTTTATAGGTTTTGGCGCCATTAGCGACCGCTTCATGGGCTTCTTTTACGTCCTGTTCCAAATTTGGCAACCAAGCATAGGGGAAGGAGGATCCGCAACCAATTCAAAGGGAATGCGCCGGGTTATTCGTACCTGATACAGAGCGAGGTTGATGTAATCACTGATTGTCATTCCCATTGCGTTCAGGATTTCTTCAGCTTCTTTTCGGACATCGGGATTCACCCTTGCATGAATGTTCGCTGTTTTTGAATTTTTCGATGCGATCATAGAAATCACTCCTCGTATTAAGGTTTTAATAAAAGTATGCACGAAATGGGTCGCAATGTCAACACAAATTTAAGATTCATTGCCGTGAATATGGCTCTGTAACCAAAAATCTGCGCTGCATTTGCGCAGATTTTTTCAAAAAGACGAAAATTCCTCAGAATCTCCCCTTCGCAAGGGGAGACGTCGGCCGCCGGGCCGACAGAGAGGTCGAGGCAAGCGGGGCGAGCAACTTCCAGGCGTAGCAGCCACAGCCGAGACTGAATATTCGCCCAGCGTAACTAGCCAAAGATATTCTTCTTGACATTGTGCGCATATCGTGCTAAAATAAGGCGAGAATAAACCAAAGCGCGAGGTGATCAGATGATGTCAACAAATATCAATATCAGAACGGATAAAGAATTAAAATCGCAAGCTCAAGCCCTTTTTGCCGATTTGGGATTGGATATTTCAACGGCGGTCAATATTTTTTTAAGACAGGCTGTCTATAAACAGGGAATTCCTTTTGAAATCTCAAAATCTGCTGATAATTTGAAAAACAAAAAACTCCCTTTTTCTACGCTAAAAGGTGTTCTGGCCGGAAAAGTTACGATGGCAGACGATTTTGACGCTCCGATGGAAGAATTTACGGAGTACATGTGATGCGTTACCTGCTTGATACACATGCGTTAATTTGGTATATGGAAAACTCCGATAAACTTCCATCTCAAGTTAGAGAGATTATTGAGCAAACCGGAGATAGTATTTGTATTTCAGTAATTTCTCTCTGGGAAATTGCAATTAAAGTTTACAACGGAAAGCTGAACTTAAAAATCTCTTTTGATGAATTACTTGATATCGTTGAAGCAAGAAAATTTAATCTATATCAAATTACAAACCGATATCTGAAAAGCCTTTCGGCGTTGCCATTTTTTCATAAAGATCCATTTGATAGGCTTTTAATTGCAACAGCAATCGCTGAAAAAATGACTTTGGTCACTGCTGACACAAATATTCATCAGTACAACTTAAATTGGATTTGGTGATATCAGCCGATCCTTTGTTCATTAGTGCAAATCCACAATATATTGTTATATACCATGCGCAAAAGGAGTATAGCTGAAAAATTAGGCGTGACGAGGCAGACCGTAATTTATAAGCTGCTGTATTTTGCGGTATTCTACAGGACCGCTGATACGGCCAACAGGAGCTATTCGGATGAAGTATGAGGTATTGCCGGAATTTGAACGAGAGTTTAAGAGGCGCCGTGATCATTCCCGTTGGGGAGGAATCGGCGTTATGAGGCGCTTGAAAATATTTTTGTGCTCCTCGTGGATATACACATCGAAAAAATCGAGACTCTTGTAGGGGCTGACGAGTTTTTGGATCGCCTCCTGCCAGATTTTGCGGTAAAAGGCGTAATCGCCCGCTTCGAGTTCCGACGCCGCGAGATCCCGGTAGATAAATTCGACCTCCCGTTTCCGGAGTTCCGTCAGGATCAGCTCCTTGATCCGCGGGAAATTTTCCGGCGTCAGTTCGCTCAGGGAAAAATACGCGACCAAAAGCTCCCGGGCCGCGTTTTTTTGATGGAGGAGCTTTCGGAGGGCGCTTGCGACAAAAGACGGGTCAAGACGTTTGAGGATTCTCCCCGCGTATTTGCCGCGCCACGGAATAAATGGCATAAAGGAGTCTTCCCGGTGCAGCCGCGAAAAGCGGATGTCTAAGATCCGGAAGCCTTCCGCCAGCGAGCGTCTGCGAAACACATCCTTTTTCAGTCCCAGATCGACGAGATAGCGGCTTCCGATATGATTGAAGGCCGAAAAGGTCAGATCCTTTGAGTTTCCGTAGTTCCGGATATTTTCTTCGTAATCGCTCTTGTCCGGAAAATCCTTCAGGTATTTTCCCAGGACAGCCGGACGCTGCCGCTTGATGCCGACGGCGTTGAACGTATGGCAAAGGGGCGTCCGTCCGTAGAGCCGGTCGGCGTTGATCGCCGCGAACTGCACGATTCCCCCGCCCAGCGAATGTCCGCAGAGCGCGATGGCTTGGGGATCCAGATGAAATTCCTCCACGAGCCGCCGGAAGACCTCCACGCCCTCCAGCAACTGCCGGGAAATGGCCCCTATGCTGATGGCCACGTCGGCCACCACAAAGTCTTTGTAGACTTCCTCGAGGGAAGAACTCTCGCTCCCCCGGTACGCCAGCGCGTATTCGTCCCCCTTCCGGAAAACGACCGCGTAAAAGCCGCTGTTCTTGATGATATTGCGGCGGGCGCTGCGGTTGTCGACGTAAAAGACCGACCATTCCCGTAAAACTTCCGAAAAGGTCTCGAGAAAAATCTCTCTGTAGGCGGCGTCGCTGATCACGAATACGTTGCAGCTGAGTCGGTTTTTTTTGTCCGCGCGGAAAAGCTCCGCCAGATTTTTTCCGTAGTCCTCAGGCGCGAAGTCACAATAGGCCAGGATGCTCAATAGCAGGAATTCCCCTTCGGTAATCACAATCTCACGCTTCCTCATGAAAAAGCAGACCTGAGGATTCAGGTCTACCTTGGTCTTATCATTTTACTCCGCTTTCTTGCCGCGTCTTCCTTTGGGTTTCGGGGTTTCCGCCGGGGGCGTATCCGCGCCTTCCGCCGCCGTTTCAAGGACGATTTCCGCCGCAGCGGGGATTTCCGTTACGGAAATTTCCGCTACCGGGAGATCCGCCACGGGAACCGCGTCGACGAGGATTTCTTCCGTCGTGACGATTTCAACGGGCACGGCTTCCGCCGCCTTTACTCTTCTGCCGCCGCGCTTTTTCGGCGCCGCCGTTTCGGCTTTGGGGGCTTCGGCAACTTTGGGTTTTCTGCCGGGCCGTTTCTTTACGGGCGCAACCGGCGTTACGGCTTCATTGGCCACGACTTCGGGCAGGGCCGCGCTTTTCCGTTTCCGGGTTTTTACGACCTTCGCTTCCGCCGGGGCTTTGACTGCTTTAACCGCTTTGACGGCTTTTGCGGCCTTGACCGCCTTTGCCGCTTTGACAGGTTTTTCCGCTTTGACGGCCTTCACGGCTTTGGCCTTTTTGACGGTTTTCGTCTCTTTTACGGGCTTTTCCGCCTTCACTGCCTTCGTTACTTTAACCGCTTTTTCTGCCTTGGCTGCTTTGACCGCTTTGGTCGCTGGCGCCGCTTTTACGGCTTTGGCCGCCTTCACGGCTTTCGCTGCTTTTACGGGCTTTGCGGGTTTTGCTGCTTTTGCGGGCTTCGCGGCTTTGGCCGCTTTCGTTACTTTAACCGCTTTTTCAGCCCTGGGGGCTTTTTGAGCGGGCCGCAGGTCTTTTGCTTCCGCGTAAAAGTTCAGCAGGATGTCCTCAAGGACGTCTTTCTTCCTGCTCCGGGGCGGCAGCGACACCCGTAAAAACACATGGGCGATTCGCTTGAAATCCGCAAACTCCACCTTTTGCGCCCTGCTCAGTTTGATTTTCGCTTTTTTCGGTTCGGCCGCCTTCGCGGCCTTCACTGCCTTTCCGCCCTTGCCGCCTGTCTCCTCAAGGAGCTTCGCCACAGGCAAATCAAAGACCTTCGCGAATTCCTCCAGTTTGTCCAGGGACATGCCGTTGCGTCCCGCTTCGATTCCGGCTATGCTGTTTCCCACTCCGCTGTATTTTACTTTTTTCGCCAGTTCTTTTTGTGTGATCCCCTTTTCCTGTCTGTACTTTTTTACGTTTTCACCTAAGATTTTTCTGATTTTCAATGGAACCTCCAAATATAGATTTAATGGTATATTGAAAAGATATTTGCCCCATGGTGAATGAATCATACGCAGGTGTTTATTTAAGCTTGTAATATTTTCAATCGCATGGCTTTAAATTACCCATATAATAGCACAAATCTTCCGCTTTGTCTACAACAGAAATAAGTTTTCAATATATTCTTTGATCAATATGTTTTTTTGTAGCGTTCCTTGATAATTCCTTTTTTGTACGCGTTGAGAAGCTTTTTCAGATCGTTGACCTGCCGCTGGAGTTCCCTTCCGATATCGGTATCCCGTACTCGGGTACGGTTCTTGACGTCTTCGACGATCCGGGACGAAGACAGGATGTCTTTGCCTTCGACGATGGCCTTTTCTCTCGATTCAAAGGGCTCGTGGGACACCAGTTTCAAGCCCCAGGAATTGGAAATCAGCGTATAGCCCGCGATGCCGGTTTCCTTCTGGTAGGCCTTGGAAAATCCGCCGTCGATGATGAAAAGTTTTCCGCCGGCCTTGATGGGCACCTCGCCCTTTTTCACCTTCACCGGCACATGGCCGTTGATGATGTGGGAGATCGTGGGATTGAGGCCGAATTCCTCAAGAATCATATCGCAGATGTCTTCCTTGTCGTAAAGGCTGTAATATGGATTTTTCATCTCCGTATGGGTCGCCTTGTCGTCGATGAAATAGCGCTCAAAGGTCTTCATGGCGTGCTTTCCGAAAAGCGGCGAGTACGGTCCGCACCAGAGATACCAGATAAAATCAATATACTTTTGATTCCGCGCGGGATTTTCCCTGGACAGATAGGCCGTGCGAACGATCTTGTCCAGTTCGTCCAGATATTTTTTTCCCTTGATTTTTTTCCCGAAGACGTCCACGTCCTGGAAGGTCCCGTATTCCCTGAGCGGGATGCAGCCATGATACAGGAGATTGTTGTTGTAGCATAAATACATGCTCCCCTTCGTGATCAGGAACTCCACGTGGCGCTGCAATTTTTCCGAGCGCAGGAAAAATTTCTGGAGCTTCGTCATGATTTCCTCTTCGCGCTCCGTGAGGCGCAGCGGATCTTCGGGATCCACGGTGGGGAAATTTTTGTCGTTCAGGGGATAGTCGACGCCGTCCACGTTGAGCGTCCAATCCTTGTAATTGAGCCGGGACAGGCAGTCCCTGTCATCCATCTGCCACTCGGGATACTGCCCGATCAGTTGCCCCTCAAGTTTGAACTGGATCACGGATATAGCCTTGTGAATACGCGCCATGAACTTGCTTTTTTCGCCCTCTTTGGGCATGAACCGGACGCAGGGGTCGTTGCCGTAGGTATCCATGGCAAAGGTCGCCAAAGGCAGCAGATTGATGCCGTAGGCCTCATCGAGGATGTCGTTGTTGGAATAGCGCGCGCAGATCCGGACCACATTGGCGATGCAGGCCCGGTTGCCGATGGCGGCCCCCATCCAGAGCATATCGTGATTGCCCCACTGGATGTCCGCGTCGTGGTAGCGCTCCAGGAGATCCATGATCAAATGGGGGAGCGGTCCCCGGTCATAGATGTCGCCTACGATATGGAGCTTGTCGATAATCAGATGCTGGATCAGCCGAGAAATAGCCACGACAAAGGAACGGGCCCGACCGATGGAGATGATCGTATCGATAATGCTCTCCACGTATTCGCGCCGGTTGACGAGGTCTTTGCGCTCATAGATCAGCTCCTGCAAAATGTACTGGAAATCGGGCGGCATGGCCTTTTTGACCTTGGAGCTCGTGTACTTGGACGAGACGACGCTGCAAACCTCGATGAGCCGGTGCATGACGCTTTTGTACCACATGTCGATGTTCCGGCCGCCCTGACTCAGCAGATCGATTTTTTCCCGGGGATAATAAATCACCGTGGCGAGCTCGGTTTTTTCGAAGTCGCCGATGGTATCGCCGAAAATGTCCTTGATTTTTTCCTTGACGGCGCCCGATCCGTTGCGGATCACATGGTCAAAGGCCTCGAATTCCCCGTGGATATCCGTGAGAAAATGTTCCGTTCCCTTGGGCAGATTGAGGATCGCCTGCAAGTTGATGATTTCCGTCGTGGTCTCCCCGATGTTCTTGAACCGGGCCGCGAGCAAGCGCAAGTATTTGAGCTCGCTGTCCGATTGGGCCTGTGTTCTTTCGTTCATGATTGTTTCAGCCACATGATCACCTGCTTTTTAGGTTTTTTGCTTATGGGAAAATACGGGCGTGGAATCCACGCCCGCATACCGGTATACGCTGTGTTATTTGTTGAATTTCAACGCCGCCTGAGCCGCCGCCAGTCTCGCGATGGGCACGCGGAAGGGGGAGCAGGACACGTAGTCAAGGCCCGCTTTGTGGAAAAATTCCACGGAGCTGGGATCGCCGCCGTGCTCGCCGCAAACGCCGATCTTGAGGTTGGGTCTTGTGGCCCTGCCGCCTTTCACGGCGCCTTCGATCAGTCTGCCGACGCCCACCTGGTCCACCCGGGCAAAGGGATCCGATTCGTAGATCTTGGCCTTGTAATAGGCGTCGAGGAACTTCCCCGCGTCGTCCCGGGAGAAGCCGAAGGTATACTGGGTCAGGTCGTTTGTCCCGAAGGAGAAGAATTCGGCTTCTTCGGCGATCTGGTCGCCGAGGATGGCCGCCCGAGGCGTTTCAATCATGGTGCCGATCATATAGGTAATGTCGGACTTCTTGTCCTTCTTGACCTGCTCGGCCACTTCGATAACGGTGTCTTTGATATATTTGAGTTCTTTTTTGTCGGTAATGAGCGGAATCATGATTTCGGGCACGATGTTGTAGCCCTTTTCGTTTTTGACCTCAATGGCCGCTTCCATGACTGCTTTCGTCTGCATTACGGTGATTTCGGGATAGGTCACCGAAAGCCGGCAGCCCCGGTGTCCCATCATGGGATTGAATTCGTGGAGTTCCACGCATTTTTCCTTGACCTGTTCGGTCGTGAGGCCCATGTCTTTGGCCAGCGCCGCGATTTCCTCGTCCAGCTGCGGCAGGAATTCATGCAGCGGGGGATCGAGATAGCGGACGGTCATGGGTCTGTCGCCGAGGGCTTCGTACATGGCTTTGAAGTCGGCCTTCTGGAAGGGCAGCAGCTCGTTGAGGGCTTTCTCCCGGGCTTCCTTGGTATCGGAAAGGATCATCTGGCGCATCTTGTGGATCCGCTTTTCGTCGAAGAACATGTGCTCGGTCCGGCAGAGGCCGATCCCTTCGGCGCCTAATTTCACGGCGTTTATGGTATCCCGGGGCGTGTCGGCGTTTGTCCGGATCTTGAGCGTCCGGAATTTGTCGGCCCATTCCATGATCCGGCCGAAATTGCCGCCTATGGCCGCGTCTACGGTCTTGACGTCGCCGAGGTAAATTTTGCCCGTGGATCCGTCGAGGGAAATGTAATCCCCTTCTTTGACTTTGGCGCCGCCCAGTTCAAAGTATTTTTCCTCTTCTTTGATCTTGATGTCGCCGCAACCGGCCACACAGGCGGTGCCCATGCCCCGGGCCACAACGGCCGCGTGGGACGTCATGCCGCCCCGGGCCGTCAGGATGCCCTGCGCGGCGTTCATGCCTTCGATATCTTCGGGAGAGGTCTCCAGTCTCACCAAAACGACCCGCTCCCCTTTTCCGCCGACCCGTTTGGCGTCTTCGGCGGTGAAGTAGACTTTACCGGCCGCCGCTCCCGGAGAGGCCGGAAGGGCAGAGCCGATTTCCTTCGCTTTCTTCAACTCCGCCTGGTCAAAGGTCGGATGGAGCAGCTGATCGAGGGATCTGGCCTCGATTCTCGTGACCGCTTCCTCAATCGTGATTTTCCCCTCGTCGACAAGGTCGCAGGCGATCTGAAGCGCGGCGTGGGCCGTGCGCTTGCCGTTTCTCGTCTGGAGGAAGTAGAGTTTTCCTTCCTGGATCGTAAATTCCATGTCCTGCATGTCGCGGTAATGCTCTTCGAGCGTATTGGCGATCCGCATAAATTCCTTGTAGCACTCGGGCAGGTCTTCCTGCAGCTTTGTGATGGGCTGGGGGGTCCGGATACCGGCCACGACGTCTTCGCCCTGGGCGTTGATCAGATATTCGCCGTAGATTTTCTTTTCGCCGGTCGAGGGATTCCGCGTAAAGGCCACGCCCGTTCCGGACGTGTTGCCCATATTGCCGAATACCATGGTCTGGACGTTGACGGCGGTGCCCCAGTCGCCGGGGATGTCGTTCATCCGGCGGTACACGACGGCCCGCGGGTTGTCCCAGGAAGAAAATACCGCGCGCACGGCGGCCATCAACTGCTCAACGGGATCCTGGGGGAAGTCGGAGCCGATTTTTTCCTTGTACAGCACCTTGTATCTGGCGATCAGTTCTTTCAGGTCGTCGGCCGTGAGGTCCGTGTCGTATTTGGCGCCTTTGGCTTCTTTGACTTCGTCGATGATGCCCTCGAACAATTTCTTTTCCACGCCCATGACGACGTCGGAGAACATCTGGATAAAGCGCCGGTAGGAGTCATAGGCGAATCTCGGGTTGCCGGTCTTTTTCGCGAAGCCTTCCACCGATTTGTCGTTGAGTCCCAGATTGAGGATCGTATCCATCATGCCGGGCATGGAAACCCGGGCGCCCGAGCGGACGGAAACGAGCAGCGGATCGTCCATGTCGCCGAATTTTTTCCCGTTGACGGCTTCCAAGTCCTTCAAGTAAGAAAAAATCTGATTCTTGATGTCGTCGGATATTTTGAGCCCGTCGGTGTAGTAGTCCGTACAGGCCTCTGTGGTCACGGTGAATCCCGGGGGAATGGGCAGGCCCAGATTGGTCATCTCGGCAAGATTCGCCCCTTTGCCGCCCAGCAGATTTTTCATTCCCGCGTTGCCTTCTTTAAATGCGTACACTCTTTTCATGTTTTTCCTTAAAACCTCCTGATCTTTATCGTTCTGAAATGTTGTAAACTTGTCATACTTTGCCCTTGCAGCCGTCGGCCCCGCCGCGCTCCGGCCCCCTGTATACAAAGGAACGAAGACGGAGTGGGGCTTCTATATTATAATACAAATTCCGGATAAAAGCAATTGTCAGTTTTTTTATTTATAAAGGCCATATTGCCCGATATAGGCCGCAACTTCCGGAGAAACCATTTGCCCGATATCCCTGCCTTCACGGATCGCCGCCCGCACTTCAGTGGACGAAAGGGGAAAATCCGGACTGTCGGCCTGAAGGATGTTTTCGTGGCGCAAGAGGCCCCTGTACCCCGCCCGCTTGAGGACAATGACGCGGCTCAAAGCCAGAATCCCGCGGTAATTTTTCCATTGGTCGAAATACGCGAGGGAATCCTCCCCGATGATCTCATAGTATTGATGCGCCTCCCCGCAGAGTTTGCGGAAGTTGCGCAGGGTGTCATACGTATAGGCCGGTTCGGGGTCCCGGACCTCCATATCGGAAACGATCACGTCAGGCATGCCGGCAAAGGCCAGGCGGCACATGGCGAGCCGGTCTTCGGCGGAAGCGGCGCCCTCCGCCCGGTGGGAAGGCACGCCTACGGGGACGACGAAGAGCTTTTGCAGCGCGTAACGGGGCATAACCCAGGAGACCACGGCCTCGTGCCCCAGATGGACCGGATCAAAGAGCCCGCCGTAAATCCCGATATTCATGGGCTCTCCTCCCACAGTTTTGTGATTTTCTCGAAAAGGGGCGCGACAAAGGGATTTTCATCTTCTTTATTTCCGATACTACGACAAATATTGTCGTACTCAAAGTTTGCGATCCGGAGAAAAGCCGCTTCATCGGGCACGTAGCGTTTTACCAAAAGAAGATACGCCGCCAAGGCCAGCCTGCCCCGGGGAGGGAGGTCCCCGTCGCCCGCGGTCTTTTCCCAAAGCTCTCGCGGGGAAAATCTCCCGTCGGTCAGCTCACCGGGATCGTAAAAATCATCCCGGTATTTGACGGGATAGCTCAGCGAGAGATGAAAGAGGGCGTCGTCAAAGTCTCCTTTGCGGTCAAAGTCCGCGGGAAAATTGATCATCGCCACTACCCAGAGGGCCTTGAGACTCTTGATCCGGCCCGTCAGGGCAAATCTCGCCAGCGTTTCAAAAAACAGCGCCTTATCCCGTAAATACAGCTCTTTCCCGAAGCGTCTCGCGTAGACGAGATCGCCCCGGGCCATGGTCTTGCAGAAGCGGTCGTGAACGATCCCGCCGTCCAGCCCCGATAGCCGGTCAATCTTGGAGATCGCGGCTTTTTCCGCGGGATCGGCCTCCGCAAAGAGCGCGGCCGTCAAAAGTTTTTCCTCATCCAATAACGAAAAAACAGGGAAGGCGTAATGAAACGCTTTCCTTGTGACGGCGCCCTTGGGATCCCAGGAAAACCAGCTGCGTCTGTCGAGATAAGCGGCAAATTCACGCAACAGGGCTGTCTTCCCGCCTTCCCGCAGCATTTTCCCGACGGCCGCTTCATCCCGGTTCCCGATGATCGCCTGGAGGCGTTTGTCGCGCCCGGCCGCAAGGGCCGCCCGTTCCCGGAAAGCGGGCTCTTTCAAGATTTTTTTTCTATTCTTCATGGCTTTACGCTCCGACCGGTTTCAAGGAATTATCCTCAATCATGGTAAATTCGATCTTGAGGACGAGGAGATTTTCAATCTGTATGCCCTCGGGCATCTTGACGAGGTCCTTTTCCGTCGTCAGGATGAAGGCCGCCCGTATGCTTTCGGCCCGTTTCTGGATCATGTTGAGGTCCCGGGGTTTCAGATTGTGATGATCGAGAAAGTCGATTCGTTCAATATAGGATGGATTCAGGGAAATCACGGTTTTCTCGAAATTGAGGGGATTGGCCAGTCCCGAAAACAACAGGATCCGCTTGTCTTTGATCCAGAACAGGGGCTTCGGGTTTCCGTAGACGTCGCACAAGGCGACGACGCCGTGCTTGGCGAGGGATACGGCCTTGTTTTCCCGGAATTTCAGGAAGCGCCTGACCGTCTCCACTTCCTTTTCGCTGGCGAGATCCGATTTGGTGATAATAAATTCGCTGGCCCGGGGCATGGCTTTTCGAAAATTCTCCCGGAGCCGTCCCTTGGGCAGCAGTTCCCGGTAGCCGAAAGGGTTCGTGGCGTCCACCAAGACGATGTCCCGGTCCCGTTTGAGCTTTCTGTGCTGAAAGCCGTCGTCAAGGATAATCGTATCGACGCCGAAATGCTTTTTCGCGAAGAGACAACCCCGGTAGCGGTTTGCGCTGACTATAACCGGCACATTGAGGTTGAGGGCGTGCATATAGGGTTCGTCGCCGCTTTCGAGGGCCGTGGAAAAGATCATGACGCCGTCGCTGACCAGGAGCGGCTCCCGTTTCCGTTTGCCCCGGTAGCCCCGGGAAATGACGGCGACGCTGCGCCCCATTTTGCGCAGGCGCTTCGTATAATACTGGACGGCGGGCGTCTTTCCGGTCCCGCCCACGGTGATGTTCCCGATGCAGATGATCTCGACGCCGGCGACGCTCCGGACCGGCAGGAGCCCTACGTCATACAAAAAATTCCGGCAGGTGGTGATCAAATAATACACATAAGATAAAAACTTCATGAAGTTCCTCTTTTTCTTTCTTTGGGCGGCCCTATTTCTTCTTCATGGCCGCCTGGGCCTCTTTGGCCGACACGGCGGTTCCCTTGTTTTCCCTGAGGAATTCGTTGAGTCGCTCCCGCAGATTGACGCCGGGGATTTCCGTCACGCCGATCTCCTTGTTCATGGTCACGCCGATGATGCCGTCCGATTGGGTCATGGTCGTCTTGTTGTGGGTGATCAGGATGAACTGGGATTTTTCGGTAAATTCCTTGAGCTTCTTCAAAAGTTTCATCGTATTCGTCTCGTCGAGGGCCGATTCGATCTCGTCGAGGAAGGCGAAGGGACTGGGTTTGTACATGAAGATCGCGATCACAAAGGCAATGGCGACCATGGATTTTTCGCCGCCCGAGAGCAGAGACAGGGGCAGGCGTTTTTTGTTTTTGTATTTGACCGAAATGTCGATGCCGCACTCGTCAAAATTGTCGGCATCAATGACGTCGAGCTTTCCGTCCGAATTGTTGAGGGTCTCGGCGCACATCACGGAGAAATTGGCGTTGATCGCGTCATAGGCCTGATAGAACAACTCCCGGATATTCCCCTCGATTTCGCTCTTCATTTCCTGAACTTTTGCCTTTCCGTTGACCATATCGTCTTTCTGGCGTTTGAGCTCGGCCACGGTCTTTTGCAGTTCTTCAAATTCATCAATGGCGAGCACATTAACGTCGCCTAAGCTTCTGAGTCTGCCGTCCAGGCGCTTGAATTCCTCTCTGGAGGCCGTCAGCTCCCCGTCGGGGATTTCTTTCGGCGTAACCTGCTCCAGCGGTTTCAGTTCCTCTTCCAGCGTCAGCAGGTCCTGACTGTATTTTTCGATGTTTTTTTCGGCAAAGGCGATTTCGTTTTCCCGCTTGCCAAACTCTTCCTGCTCGGAGAGCCGTTTGTCGTTGATTTTTTCCCGCTCTTCGTCCAGTTTTTTGTCGGCCGCCCGGAGATCTCCGGCGCCGCCGGTCCGCTCGTCGTACTGCGCCTCAAGGTCTTTGATATCGCCGACCAGTTTTTCGATGGCCTCTTTGAATTCGACGATCAGCGCTTCGTTTCGCTCAATGTCCTTCCGGTCGTTTTCGATTTCCGTCTCAAAGGTGAGGATCTCGTTTTGGATGTCCGCTTCAGTTTTCAAGGCCAGTTCGATCCGATTTTTGAGATTCATATAGCGAATCCGAACCGTTTCGTTTTCTTTTTCCTTTTCCCCGATCTTCGCGTTGATTTTCGTCAGGGCCTTGTCGTCTTCGACAAGCTCCGCCTGCAGGGTCGCCTTGAGGTCCTGAAGTTTTTCCCATTCGTCGCGGGTTTCGCCGATCCGGCGTTCATACTCGGCGATGGTTTTTTCCGAAAGCTCGATTTCGGCCTTGATCACGTTGCCGTTCCGTTCCAGGGCGTCTACGGCCGCGCCGGCGGTCACCAGGTCTTCCCGGATTTCATTCAGATTGTCCTCGAGGTCTTTGATGGCCTTCCCCAGCGCTTCGCCGCTATTCTCGATTTCTTCGATATCCCGACCCAGTTGCGCGTATTCTCTTCTGTCCTTTTCGATGACGATCTTGAGCGCCTCGGTTTTTTCGGTCAATTCGCCGATCTCACGCCTTCTCGACAGCAGGACATTGGCGCCGCCTTTTTTGGAAACGCCGCCGGTAATTCTTCCCCGGGCGCTCAAAAGCTCGCCGGAAAGCGTCACGACGCTTCCGCCGAAGAGTCCCTTTTTCACGATGACAAGGCCCGTGTCCATGTTTTCGACCACGAGCATGTTGCCCAGGACAAATTCCGCGGCCTTTTCGTATTTTTTGTCCACGGCGACGAGGTCCGCGGCGATGCCGATGACTCCCGTAAGGCTCGATTGGAAGGTTTTTTTGCCGCCGGTTTTGATCGTATCGAGGGGAAGGAACGAGGCCCGTCCGGCTTTCCGGAGCTTCAGCATCTCGATACATTCCTTGGCCGCGTCGCCGGTCTCGACGATGATGTCCTGCAGGTTGCCGCCTGCGCCCGCCGTGACCGCCCGCTCATAGCGCTCGGGGATGTCCACGAGGGAGGCGAAGGTCCCGGCGATGCCTTTGATCTCGCTGCCCAACACTTCTTTTACCGCTTCGCTGTAGCCTTCGTTTTGCTCTTCCGCCGTGATCAGGGTACTGAGCCGCTGGCTGTCCGTGTTGTACTGCATCGTATCCTGTTCGATTTTCCGGCCCAGCGCCGAATGTTTTCTGCTCTTTTCATCGGATTCCGTCGAGAGCAGGGTTTCCTGTTCCTTCTTTTCGTCAAGGAGTTTTTCCTTGACGGAGATTTCGGCTTCCTTGCCGATCTTTTCGCTTCTGGCCTTGGTGATGTCCTTTTCCCACTGGACCAGTTCCTTTTTCCGGGCGGCGACGGCGTTTTTTTCGTTCGTTATCCGGCTGCCCTGTTCCTGCGCCTCGATATCCCGCCGGTGCTGATCCATTTCATAGTTCTGGATTTTCGTATTCTTGGCGTCATATACGCTCTGGAGCTCGTTCTTTTCCTTTCTCAAGGCCTCGAGTTCCGCGTCTTTTTTTGTGTTTTCGCTTTCGGCGGCGGCCACTTCCTTTTCGTCGGCCAGCCGTCCGGCTTCTGTATCGGCCAGCTGTTGCTTTTTTTCGGCGACGCGGTCTCCGGTATATTCGATTCTCCGTTTGAGCTGATCAATGGCGCTTCCGCAACCGTTGATTTTCTCGCCGTTGACGTCCCGTTCGCTCTTCTTTTGCGAAATGGCGTCGCTCAGATCCTTGTTTTGGGCGTCGAGCTCCTCCATGCGCCGGTCGATTTCTTCTTTTTCGGCCTTGATGGCTTCCTGTCTCGCCACCAGAGCGGCGATGGACGCTTCAAGGAGCTTTTTTTCGTCTTCGGCCTTGATTTTTTTCAGTTTTTCCGCTTCAAGCTGCCCGGTCCGGAGCGTCTGCTCCGTCAGGTAAATGCCTTTGGCGAGCTGATTCCGGGCGTCCCGGATCTCCACAAATTTCACGGCCTCTTTGGCCTGCTTTTCCGTTTTATCCCGGTTGGCCTGCTTTTCATTCAAAATGAGATCAAGATCCTCGAGGCTCCGGTCAAAGCTCTCGAGTTTTTTCTCGGTGTCCTGTTTATTGCTGATGAGCTTTTTCGTGCCCGCCGCTTCTTCGATAATGCTCTTGATTTCTTTGGGTTGGGAATTGATGATGCGCTCGACCTTGCCCTGCCCGATTACGGAATAGGCGGATTTGCCGATCCCCGTATCGAGGAACATGTTGTTGATGTCCTTGAGCCGGACCCGCCTGTCGTTGATGAAATATTCATTCTCCAGAGCGCCTTTTTTGTGGCTCAGCTTGCGGGTGACCTTGATGTCGTCGCTGTCGTAGTCAAAGTAACGGTCGAGATTGTCGAGGGTCAGGGAAACTTCGGCGTAATTTACATTTTTGATCTCTTTTCCGCCGGAAAAGATGACGTCCGAGCTTTCTTTCGCCCGAATCGTCTTGTAAGACTGTTCCCCCAGGACCCAGAGAACCGCGTCGAGGATATTGGATTTGCCGCTGCCATTGGGGCCTATGATGGAGGTGATCCCCTTGTCAAATTCAATATATTTCCGTTCTCCGAAAGATTTGAACCCATAGATTTCTATGGCCTTTAGATACATGACATCACCCTGCGAATGAGTATAGATACGCAACAAAACCGAGGAGCGCCGGTTCGTCCGGCTCCCGTCGGAAATCATCAGTTGTTTCAGGCAAGTACATTATACTATTTTTTTGCGGTTTTTGAAAGCGTTATTTAATTTTTCCGCCATATTTTTTTTATCTTTGACCTTTTCGGAAAAATGATGTATCATAGGATAGGGAAACCCGTCGACGGGAAATATTTTTGTTGTAAAAAAACCGCGGGGAGCGGAAAAAGGACCGGAAAGCAGATGAAAGCTGAAGAAAGAATTCACCCCGAAGCCTGTGAATTGATGAAAAACGCCATAGCCGAAGCGGGCGGCAACGAAGTGTTCTTCCGCGGGATCCCCGACGACCGGGGGATCGTCATGAAGGCCCAGGTGCTCGCCCGGGGCAATCGGGGATCCGTCCCCGCCATTTTGAAGATCATGCGGAAGGGCGAGGTCATCCTCCACAACCATCCCTCGGGTTATCTCTACCCTTCGGACGCCGATACGGAAATCGCCTCGGTCTACGCCAACGCCATGGCCGGCGCCGCCTATATCATCAATAACGACGTCACGGAGCTCTATGTGATCACGGAACTTCTGACCGACAAGAATGTCCCCATCGATATCGGACATTTTTTTGCGGAAGACGGGATTCTCCTCAGGACCTTCCCCGATTTTGAATACCGCAAAGAGCAGCTGGAAATGGCGCTTCACATCGAAGAGGGGCTGAACAGTGAGACGAAAATTATCGTCGAGGCGGGGACCGGCACCGGAAAGACCCTCGCTTATCTGATCCCGGTCATCAAATGGGCCAAGCTCAACAAAAAACGGGCCGTCATCAGCACGAACACCATCAATCTCCAGGAACAGCTCCTCAACAAGGACATTCCGATCGTCAAGAAGATCATCGGGGAGGACTTCAAATACCTCCTCGTCAAGGGCCGGGGCAATTATCTCTGCAACCGGAAATACAGCAAGGCCGCCGTGGGGGAAAATATAGACGTCTCCGATTTCAGCCACGAGCAGAGCGTCCAGATCAAAGAGATCCTCAAATGGGGCGCTTCGACCCTGACCGGAGACCGTTCGGAGCTGGCCTTTGAGGTGGACGGGACGATCTGGGAGCATTTTTCCAGTGAAACCGACGTCTGCGCCGGGAACAAATGCCGCTTCCGGGATGAATGTTTCTTTATGCGCTCGCGGAATGAAAAGCGGCAGGCCGACATTCTGATCACGAACCACCACATGTTTTTTTCCGATCTGGCGATCCGCAAGGAAACAGGCTTTCAGACGGATTTCGCGATCATTCCCGACTACGGGCTGGCGGTCTTTGACGAGGCCCACAACGTCGAAAAGGTAGCCCGGGATTATTTTTCCCTGGAAATTTCCAAATACGGCTTTACCAAAGTCATGAACTATATTTACGCCTTCGAGGGCAAGCGGAAAAAGCAGGGCATGCTGGAAAATCTCTATCACTATCTGCGTACCTCGGCAACTGAAGATAAGGACGAGCTGCTCAAAGACCTCGACGACGTCAGGAAGGCCCACAGGACGCTTCTTACCGCCGGAAGGGAGTATTTCAACTACATCATCGACAGCTTCTCCAAGGGTCAGGAAGGGACCTTCACGTTCCGGATCAAAAAAGAAGAGATCGGCATGAACCGTTTTCTCGAGCGGATGGCCTTTTACCGAGAGGAATTTTCCAAAGAATATCTCGCCTACAGCAAAAAAGTCATGCGCCTCGTGACGCCCCTGGAGGACGATCCCGATCCCGAGGGGACGGTTTTGGACTTTGTCAAGTACCTGAAACGGCTCGACGCCTTTTTCAATACGCTCAAATTCGTCAACGCCTTCGAGGACGAAAACTATATCTACTGGATTGAGGTCAACAGCAAGAAAAGCAACGCGAAGCTTTTGGCCACGCCGCTCAAAATCGACCAGGAACTCAAACAGCACCTGTATCTCCATCTGCGGCAGATTATCTTTACGTCTGCGACCATCGCCATCGGCAGGAGCTTCGCCTATTTCAAGGGCTCTCTGGGCCTAAGCGATGAGCAGACCATCGACAAGGCCATCGCGTCACCCTTTGACTATGACCGGCAAATGAAGGTCTATGTGCCCCACGACGTGCACGAGCCCAACAGCGCCGCCTTCGCCGGAGAAATTTCCGAATATCTGAAGGGTCTTCTGACAAAGTCCATGGGGAAGACCTTCGTGCTCTTTACGTCCTACAAGCTCTTGAACTATGTCTATTACATGATACGGGACGATCTGGAGACGCTGGGGCTCGATCTTTTTATCCACGGCATGGCCCCCCGGACGAAGCTTCTCAACATGTTTCTCCAGAGCAAAAATCCCGTTCTTTTCGGCACGGACTCCTTCTGGGAAGGCGTCGACATCAAGGGGAGCCAGCTGAGTTCCGTGATCATCGTCAAACTCCCCTTTAAGGTCCCCAACGATCCCGTGACCGAGGCCATTATCGAGCATATCGAGTCCCAGGGACGAAATTCCTTCCTCAATTACCAGGTTCCCGAGGCCGTGATCAAATTCAAGCAGGGGATCGGGCGCCTGATACGGAGCAAAAGCGACCGGGGGATCATTACGATCCTGGACAACCGCGTGATTCACAAGCGCTACGGGCATTACTTCCTTGAGTCCATTCCCACGAGGAATACGCTGGTGGCGTCCAAACTCGATATTTTAAATGATATCGGCGTTCTGTTCTGAAAGCGCTTGTATTATTCCGGAAAATGTGATATAACCTTAAGATAAGCTGTCAACGCAAACAAGGGAGGCCCCATGAAAACCATCAACCTGTTCGGGATCAGGATTTCCCTCGACATTAAAAAGAACATGAAAAACGACCTCAATCGCTATTCCCCCGCGTCCACCATGCGGGAGAAGATCCTGTACCTGATTTTGATCATGGTTATTTTTGTACTGAGCTCGAAAATTTTCCTGATCTACCACAACAAAAGCTACAAAGTCGGGCAAATCGCCGAAACGGACATCTACGCGCAAAAAAACATCGTATTTCGCGACGACGAGGCCAAGGAAAAGATCATCGACGACATGATCAAGGCTTCGGGCAGAGAGTATGTGTACTCGGGCGAGGCCAAGGGGCTGTATCTTTCTTATTTTCACGACTTTTTTACCGAGATCCGGGAAGTAAAGACGCGGGTTTTGCCCGAGGTCCATATGAAGGACTTCGAGAAAAAAATCGGGAAGAGCATCCCGGAAGATATTATCAAATCCCTTGTGGCCATGCCGGATAACGATCTGGAAGCGCTGCAGAAATCCACGGAGGATTTCCTGACCCGGGTCTTTGACGAAGGGGTTTACCTCGATACGGTGGAAACCCGGATGAGCAAGGAGGCTATGGCGGAATTGGCCGCTTTTCCCGTGTTGCAACGCCGTCTCGTGGACTTGTTTCTCGTGGCCAACTACAAATACGACGCCGAAAAAACCAAGCGCAAAATCTACGACAAAGTGTCCCAGATCCAGGACCAGTATCTTGAGATCAAGGCGGGGACGCTATTGGTCAAGACCGGGGAGATGTTGACCGAAAAAAAGATCCGTATCCTTGAGAGCGCCAATATTTATTCGCTCCGGAAGGGGATCTTTTATTTCGCCGGCAATATCCTCTATCTGGTCCTCGTGTCCGTTGTCTTTTACATGCTGCTGTTCACACAATTCCGGGAGGAGATCCTCGACAAGGGCAAATACCGGAGTACATTTCTGATCCTGATCGTGGTCTTTCTGGCCGCGAGAATTTTCGGGGACAAATACCTCTACGGGCTGCCCATCGATACGGGGCTGTTTTTGCTGGTACTCATTACGAAAGAGCGCTTTTCCAAAGTCATGTTTCCCTTTATGCTGATCTACATGCTGCCCCTGGCCGAATACAATCTGCTGTATTTCTTTATTTACGCGGTGTCCTTTCCGCTGACCTGCTACATGATGCGGGACGTGACCACAAGGGCCAGCATCATCTCGACCGGCGTCAAATCCGCCATGTTCCGCGTATTTTTGTTTTTTATCCTGACGCTGCTTTTGAAAATCGACAGCTCCTACCTGATGCTCTTCGGGGCGGAGCTCCTGATCGCGGGACTCGTGTCGGGAACGCTGGCCGTCGCGCTTTTGCCCTACTTCGAGCGGACGTTCAATATCCTCACGGTCTTCAAGCTCCTGGAATTGGGCGATCTCTCCCATCCGCTCCTGAAAAAACTCTCGGTGGAAGCGCCGGGGACCTTCAGCCATTCCATGATGGTCGCAACTCTTGCCGAAAAGGCGGCCATGGCCCTCAATCTGAACCACATCTTCGCCCGGGTGGCCTGCTATTACCACGACATCGGAAAGACGAAGCGTCCGAAATTTTTCACGGAAAACCGCGAAGGGGAATCCAATCCCCACGACGACATTTCACCCTTTATGAGTAAGCTCATCATCGCCAACCACACGAAAGACGGCGTGGAAATGGGGCGGGAGGCCGGAATTCCACTGGAGATCCGCAACATCATGCTCGAGCATCACGGCACGACCCTGATCGCCTATTTTTACAACAAAGCCAAGACCATCGACCCCAACGTCTCCGAAGAGGATTTCCGCTATCCGGGACCGAGGCCCCGCAGCCGGGAAGCGGGGATCATTTTGCTGGCCGACGCCATAGAGGCCGCGGTCCGCTCCCTTGACGACAAGACGCCCAAATCCATGGAAACCATGATCCGGGCGATTATCCGGACAAAAATAGAAGAGAATCAGCTTGAGGACACATTCCTCACGTTCAAGGACATTGAGGTCATCATCGCCTCCTTTATCAAATCCCTTGCGGGCATACACCATGAGCGCGTGAAATATCCCGGTCAGGAAGCGCCGAAAGCCCTGGAGCACAAAGCATGAGTAAATCCGTGATTGAAATAAATACCGATATTATCGATTTTGACATTCCGTCGAACGAAAAGGACATACGGGACTACGTGAGCCGCGTGCTGGCGAGGGAATACCCCTCTGAAAAGCCCGTCTACCTGTCACTTCTTTTGACAAGCGACGAGGCCATCCGCGTCATCAACCGGGAATACCGGGACAAGGACGCCCCCACGGACGTCATTTCCTTCGCCTACCATGAGACAGGGGATTTCGACGTCGGCCCCTACGACACGCTGGGGGATATCGTGGTTTCCCTCGAGCGGGTGGCGGCTCAGGCCGCCGATTACGGGCACAGCGAAAAGCGCGAGCTCTATTATGTGATCACTCACGGAATTTTGCACCTTTTGGGCTATGACCATATGACGGAAGACGACAAAAAGCGCATGCGGGAAAAGGAAGAGGAGCTGTTGGGCGCATTCGGCTATACCCGGGACGAACCCGTAGAAGGCATGAAAAAAGCGTAATGAGGAGAACCATGGGGGACAAGAACTGGCGCAAGCATTCCTATATCGAGGGCATCAACACGGCAATCATGGGGATTATCGACGCGATCCGAACGGAATATCACATGAAATTCCACTGTTTTTGCACGATACTCGTGATCGTGGTGTGCCTGTTTTTGAATTTGACCCGGACGGAGCTCTTTGCCCTCAGCGTCAGCATCGCCCTGGTGTGGGTGGCGGAGCTCTTCAATACGGCCGTGGAGACCGTCGTCGATCTCGTGACCGAAGAAATTGATCCCCTGGCCAAGCGGGCCAAGGACGTGGCTTCGGGGGCTGTTCTCGTGGCCGCGGTCAACGCGCTGCTCGTAGGATTTATGGTCTTCGGACGGACGCTGGAGTTTCAGGTCGCGAAGAATCTCTCACGGATCCGGAACTCGAGCCCCGCACTTTTTATGCTGATCATCGCGGTCCTCATGGCCCTGGTGATCGCGCTGAAGCTCATCTTCAAAAAAGGAACGCCTCTAAAAGGCGGGATTCCCAGCGGGCACAGCGCTCTGGCCGCTTCGCTTTTTACGATAATTTCCGTTGTGACGAAAAATACCAAGGTCGTGGTTTTGGCCTTTCTGATGTTGATCCTCATCATGCAGTCCCGGGTGGAAGGACGGATCCACACGCTTTTGGAAACAGTCCTGGGGGCCTTCCTCGGCTGGATTGTGACTTACGCGCTGCTACGCTTGTTTATCCGATAGAACAACGTTCCGGAAAAAGGAGACGATATGAAAATTCTGCTTTCAACAGTCCTTACCTTGCTTTTTGTGATGGATCCCTTCGGGAACATCCCGCTTTTTATCACGGCCCTCGAAAAAGTCCCCGATGTACGCAGGAAAAAGGTCCTGCTGCGGGAACTCCTGATCGCGCTCGGGATCATGATTTTTTTCATGTTCGCGGGGCACCGCTTTTTGGCCATCATCCAGATCAAGGACTCGTCGTTGCAAGTGGCGGGCGGCTTGATTCTGCTCTTGATCGCGATCAAGCTCGTCTTCGGGACCGATCAGCGCGTCAAAAGCGACGAAAAAGAAGAGGAGCCGTTGATCGTGCCCCTCGCCATTCCGCTGGTGGCGGGTCCCGCCGCCCTCAGTATGATCGTCATCCTGGCGGCGCAGATCTCATGGCTGCTGCTTTTTACGGCTATTCTCACGGCTTCGGTTCTGAATTCGGCCGTGCTGCTCTGTTCGCTCCCGATCAGCGGTATTTTGGGAAAACGGGGTCTGATCGCCATTGAGCGCCTGAGCGGCATGCTGCTGACCGTCATGTCCGTCAACATGATCATGTCGGGAATCGCGACTTTTTTGACCGTCGGAAGGTAGATGAACCATGCAGAAAACAATTCCCCATTCCCGTAAAACGCCCCTCCGGCACGCCATTTTCCTCTTCGTCCCGATCCTTTTCGCAATGTTGGTCTCCGGCTCCGCGCAGTCCAAAGATCTGCCCCGGGGGGCGCGAAACGCCATAGCTCTGATGTTTGCGCCCAAAGAGGAAAAAGACGCCAGCGGCGTCATCCACAACACGATCCTGAGGCGGGAAAGGGAATGCGATCTGTCCCGGTTCCGGCTGTCGCAAGCCACTTTTTTCGCTCAATACGACCCCCTGAAACTCGTTGAAAATGCCCCGTCGCTGCAATATGTGAAAAGTTACCGCTGCGCTATCCGGGACGGGATTGTCCTCAAAGTCGCGTTTGAATACAAAACGGTCCCCGCCTCCTACAACGCGCAGTTGGCCCGGGCCGCCGAAAAAGCGGTAAAAACGATTCTCAAGCAACTGCAATCCGACCACACCGAGGCGGAGCTTGTCTGCGCGATCAGCGACTACATTGCGTTAAACTGCCGTTACGCCTTTCTCAGGGACGGAAAAAGCCCCGATCTGGAAGCCGGCAACGCTTACGCGGCGCTGGTCGGCCGAAGGGCCGTCTGTGACGGATACGCTGGCGCTTTTTTATTGCTGGCAAAAATTTTCGGCCTTGAAGTCCGGAAAGTGACCGGCGTGACGCAGCCCGGGAATGTGGACCACGCGTGGAATCTCGTAAAGGTCGACGGCAGCTGGTATCACGTCGACGTTGCCTGGAACGATCCGAGCCCCGACCGGGCGGGCTATGCCGGACACGCGTATTTGTTGCTCTCGGATAACGCCATGGGTAGCCGGCGCGGCGCGAAAGAAGTCCACGCCTCCTGGCGCAGGGACATCCCGAAAGCGAACAGCCGGAAATACGACAACGCCTTCTGGCGGTATGAACGCAGACCGATTTCCTTCGCAAAAACGCATTTTACCGCCTATGAGGAAAAAATCACCCGAATGTCCTTTGAAGACGTCATCAGGGACGCGGTCCAAAAAAAAGTCGAAGCAAATGTGGAACGCTTCGGTTATCACAAAGATATCCTGACGGAAAAAATGCGCCTGCTTTATCCAAAGATCGGCTTCCGCTATGAAACTAACGACGAGGGCGTCGTGTTGAGCCTTGGCCGGTGGGAGGGAATTTGACGACGCCGGAAGCGCGGGCGCGCGGAACTTTTCCTTGACAAGGGGGAAATTTTATGATAATCTAATATCAAATGTTAGATTATCATAAAAAGGAGGCCCCATGTACATCAAACGCCATATCGAAGAGGCTGTCCGGAAACGCAGCCGGGAAAAAGGGGCCGTTGTCCTGACCGGGCCCCGACAGGTCGGCAAAACAACCCTGATGGAAAATCTCGTTCCGGATTTGCCGAAAATCACCTTCGATTATCTGGATATCCGTCGATCCGCGCAAAATGAGCCCGGCGCCTTTCTGGAACTGAACCCGCCGCCGGTTTTTATGGACGAAGTGCAATATGTCCCGGAATTATTCCCCTACATCAAAATTCATCTCGACAAGAGCAAGCGGAAGGGGGCCTTTTTTCTGACGGGCTCCCAGAGTTTTGCGCTCATGAAAAATGTGACGGAAAGCCTCGCGGGACGGGCGGGTATTCTGGAACTCACGGGGCTTTCTCTCAGGGAAATGCGAAATGAAGCCTGGACGGCGCCATTTTTGCCGACGTCCGATTATTTGTCGGAACGAAAAAAACGCAAAATTGATCTGCCGCTAAAATCCGTATGGGAGATCATCCACAGGGGAAGCCTCCCGGAATTGTTTCAAAATCCGGAAATCGACTGGCAGAATTATTATTCGGACTACATCAAAACCTATATTGAACGGGATGTCCGAAAATTGACGCAAGTGGCCGATGAAATGCAGTTTCTGCAATTTATGAGCGTTTGCGCGGCCATGACCGGACAGCTTCTCAACTTGGCCTCTCTCGCCCGGGATGTCGGCGTCAGCGAGCCGACGGCCAAAAGATGGCTTTCGATCCTCAAGACCAACGGGATTGTCTATTTGCTGAAGCCATATTCCAACAACGCGATCCTCAAAGCGGTAAAAACCCCGAAGCTGTACTTCCTGGATACAGGATTGGCGGCATATCTGACGCGCTGGCTGACTCCGGAAACTCTGTCTTCGGGCGCCATGAGAGGAAGCTTTTTTGAATCCTTCGTTGTGGCGGAAATTCTGAAGAGTTACTATAACGCCGGAAAAGAAGTGGATTTGTATTTTCTGCGGGACGGAAACCAGAAAGAAATTGATCTGCTCATATTCCGGGACAACACGCTCTTTCCGATGGAGATCAAGGCGACCGTCAATCCCTCGGCCGGCGATATCCGCCATTTTCAGATGCTCGCGGCAATTCCTGAGATAAAAACCGGAGCGGGCGGCGTTATTTGCCCGGCCGGCGAATTGCTGCCCTTGCAGGGGGAGCATAAAATTATTCCCCTGTGGGCTGTGTGAAGAAGTTGATCAATCAACCTTTTTTGAAAAAGGAGACAAAAAATGAGCTTGACAAACTATGTGGCGGGGATAGACCTCGGAACATCCAGCGTCAAAGTCTTGATTATGAGTGAAAAAGGCGATCCCGTAGGGCTTGGACAGGCGGAATACGACATCCATACCCCCAAGATGCTGTACGCCGAACAAGATACCGAAGCCTGGTGGGAAGCGACAAAAGCGGCCGCCGCGGAAGCGCTCAGGGAAGCGAAAGTCCCGCCCGAAGCCATTGCGGCCGTCGGATTTTCCGGTCAAATGCACGGGCTTGTGGCCTTGGACAAACACAAACGTCCGCTTGCGCCCGCCATCATCTGGATGGACCAGCGCTCGGCCCGGGAAGCCGCCGATATTAAGACCCTCGCGGCGGAATTGATGGAGACGGAACTCTGCAACCAGCCCGCGGCGGGCATGTTGATCGCAACGCTCCTCTGGCTGAAAAGAAATCAAGCGGAACTCTATGATAAAATCGCCTGTGTCATGCTGCCCAAGGACTATATCCGCTTCCGCCTGACAGGGCTTATCGGGGCGGAATATTCGGATGCCAGCGCGACGCTGGCCTTTTCGGTCAAAAATAATTGCTGGTGCCGGGACTTGATCCGGCGCGCGGGTCTCCGGGAGGATATCTGGCCGGATATCTATGAAAGCACGGATATCGCGGGGCCTGTCTGCAAAGAAGCGGCGGCGGAAACCGGCTTTTCGGAAAAGACCCTCGTCGTATACGGAGCCGCCGATTCCGCGGCGCAACTGACCGGAAACGGCGTCGTGGATGAGGGCGTCGTCTCCTGCAATATCGGGACCGGCTCTCAGCTGGCAACCGTTGTGAAAACGCCTCTTTTCGACAAAGAGATGCGGGTCCAAACCTGGCGCTACGTCATCCCCGGACGCTGGTTCGTCCAGGGGGGGACCTTGAACGGCGGAAGCGCCCTCAACTGGCTCAAAAATAAAGCGCTGCAAACCGCGGCGTCCTATGCGGAACTGGACGCCCGGGCCGCGGAAATTCCCGCGGGATCCGAAGGACTCATCATGATCCCCTTTCTGGCGGGAGAACGGACCCCCTTTCTGGACCCCTACGCCAAGGGCGTGTATTTCGGTCTCAGCATGAAACATGAGCAGGCTCATCTTGTCCGGGCCACCATGGAAGGAATCGTCTACAACCTCAAAGAATGCGCCAAAGTCTTTGACGAAATGCGGCTTTCCAACGCGAAGGTCATCTCCTCGGGCGGAGCGGCCAAAAGCGCGCTCTGGCGGCAAATTCAGGCGGATATCCTCGGGATGCCCGTCTATACCACAAAGACGAAGGAAGAGGCCTGTCAGGGAGCGGCTATCCTTGCGGCCGTGGGTTGCGGCATGTTTCAAGACGTCCGGGAAGCCTGCCGGGCCATTGTGCGGGTCAACGACAGGCCCACGGAGCCTGTCGCGGAAAACAGGAAAATCTACAGCGATCGGCAGGCGGTCTTCGCCGAATTGTACCGGCGGATCAAAGATCTTTATCCGAAGATCTTAACTTGATAGAAGTTGACAAAGGGTTTGAGGGGGAGAAATGACAAAAAAAGAAATCGCCGCTTACATCGATCATACGAATCTGAAGCCGGAAGCGACGAAAAATGACATTTTGACTTTATGTGAAGAGGCCAAAGAAAACCGCTTTGCCTCGGTCTGCATCCAACCGGTCCATGTGGCGCTGGCGAACGGCGCTCTTGCAGGCAGCGGCGTCAAAGTCTGCACGGTCGTCGGTTTTCCCCTGGGGGCCGGCAGCCCAAAAACGAAGGCTTTTGAGGCGGAACTGGCCGTAAGCGAAGGCGCCCGGGAAGTGGATATGGTCATCAACATCGGGCTGGTCAAAGAGGGCAATTACAAGGCCCTCGCAGAGGACGTACGGGCAGTCGTGCAAAGCGCCAGGAAAAAAGACGCCGGAATCCTCGTGAAGGCGATCATTGAGACCTGCCTGCTGAGTGAAGCCGAGAAAACGAAAGTCTGCGAAACCCTGCTTACGACGGGCGCCGATTTCGTCAAAACCTCCACGGGATTTTCCGCCGGAGGCGCGACGATAGCTGATGTGAAGCTCATCAAAGGAGTTGTCGGGGACAAAATGAAAATCAAGGCCTCCGGGGGAATCCGAACCGCCCAAGACGCTCTGGCCATGATCGCGGCCGGCGCGGACAGGCTCGGGTCCTCAAGCGGCGTCGCGATATTGAAGGATTTTGAGGGGTAAAGCCCCCCTCAGTTCTTACCGAACAGCCGCTTGAAGCTGAAGCCCCCTTCCGAGCCCGAGCGGGCCTTGGAATAGAGGTCAAAAGCCACGGCCCCCAGGAGCACGAAACCCTTGATGGCCTGCTGCCAGTCTATGCTGACGCCCATGATGGACATGCCGTTATTGAGCACACCCATAAAAAGGCCGCCCACAATGGCCCCGATGACGGTACCGATGCCGCCCGTCGTCGACGCGCCGCCGATGTAACAGGCCGCGATGGCGTCAAGCTCAAAGCTCTGGCCCGCCTTGGGCGTCGCCACATTGAGCCGGGCCGCGAAAACCATACCGGCCAGCGCCGAAATAATCCCCATATTCGTGTAGACCCAGAACATGACCCGTTCTGTTTTGACGCCCGAGAGCTTTGCGGCCTTCATATTGCCGCCGAGGGCGTAAATATGCCGCCCTTGCACGGTGCGGGACGTGATGAAATGGTAAAAGGCCACGAGTATTCCCAAGAGCACAAGGATGTTGGGGAGCCCGCGGTATACCGCAAATACCAGCATAAAAGCCATGATGACAGCGGAAATGCACGTGATTTTGAGCGCCCAGATCCCCGGCGGGAGCAGATCAAAGTTGTATTCCTTCTGTTTTTTTCTTTTTTTGATTTCGCTCAAGATAAAAAGCCCGGTCAGTACAAGGCCGATCACGATGGTCAGCAGGTGAAATTTCGTCTTTTCGCTGATCACGAGTCCCCCCAGCGGATCGGGGATGTAGCCCGAGGACAGCAGCTGAAACACCTTCGGAAAGGGGCCTTTGGACTGCCCCTTGAGGATAACCTGGGCAAGGCCGCGAAAAATCAGCATGCCCGCGAGGGTTACGATAAAGGCCGGCACCTTGATGTAGGCGATCCAGAATCCCTGCCAGGCCCCGATGGCCGCCCCTACGAGCAGCGCCAGGATCATGGCGAAAAAGGAGTTCATATGGCAATCGACCATCATGACGGCCGAAACCGCTCCCACAAAGGCCACGACGGAGCCTACCGAAAGATCGACGTTGCCGGTCAGGATGCACAGCAGCATGCCGATGGCCAGCACCAACACGTAACTGTTTTGCAGCACGAGGTTTGTGAGGTTCACCGGCCGGAACAGCACCCCTCCGGTCAGGTATCCAAAGAGGATCATGGCGGCCGCCAGGGCGATAACCATGCCGTACTGCCGCGAGTTCTTTTTCAAAAGCGCAAATAACGTGTTCATATTTTCCCCCTATCACATCCGATGTCAGTTGTTGAGGATATGCCGCATAATCTCTTCCTGGGTGGCGGTTTTGCCTTCCAGCTCGGCCGTGACGCGCCCTTCGCTCATGACGTAGATGCGGTCGCTCATGCCGATGATTTCCGGCATTTCGCTGGAAATGAATATGCAGGCCATCCCCCTTGCGGCAAGATCATTGATGATCGTGTAGATTTCGTACTTGGCCCCGACGTCAATGCCCCGGGTGGGCTCGTCGAGGATGAGGATCTTGGGATCGGTGAAGATCCACTTGGAAAGAACCACTTTTTGCTGGTTTCCGCCCGAAAGATTTCCGGCCAGCTGCAAAATCGACGGCGTTTTGGTATTCATGCGGGTTTTCAATTCCTCGGCGGCGCGGATTTCCTCATTTTCGTCGATGACGCCGGTTTTCGCGACTTTGTTCAATTTTGCCAGCGTCGTATTTTCCTTGATGTTCTCGATCATGATGAGGCCGTATTCCTTCCTGTCTTCGGTCACATAAGAAAGCCCGTGCTCGATGGCCTTGGGAATGCTGGAGAGGTTGACTTCCTCTCCGTTGATCCAGGTTTTTCCGCTGATGTTGGCGCCGTAATACTTGCCGAAGACGCTCGTGGCGAATTCCGTGCGGCCCGCCCCCATGAGGCCGGCGAGACCGACGACCTCGCCGGCCCGCACGTTGATATTTATGTTGTCGAGCATTTTCCGCTCGGGATATTCGGGATGATAAACGGTCCAGTCCCGGACTTCAAAGACGACGTCCCCGATCTCGTTGTGGCGCTTGGGGAATCTGTCGGTGATTTCCCGGCCGACCATGCCCTTGATGATCCGGTCTTCGCTGATGGGATCCGCGCCGACCTCAAGGGTCTCGATGGTTTTGCCGTCCCGGAGGATCGTTATGCTGTCGGCCACTTTCGCCACTTCGTTCAGCTTGTGGGAAATGAGGACCGACGAAATGTTGTGTTGGGTTTTGAGTTCGACGAGCAGGTTCAGCAGATTGTCGCTGTCCTTTTCGTTGAGGGCCGAAGTGGGCTCGTCCAAGATCAAGAGCTTTACATCCTTGGCGAGGGCCTTGGCGATCTCCACGATCTGCTGCTTCCCGACGCCCAATTTGTTTACGGGCGTATTGGGGTTTTCGTCGAGTCCCAGTTTTTTCATATAGACGAGCGCGTCTTCCCGGGTTTTGTCCCAGTTGATGATCGAGCGCTTCGCGCGCTCGTTGCCCAAAAATATATTTTCCGCGATCGTCAGATACGGAGACAGGGCCAATTCCTGATGAATGATGACGATCCCGGCCCGTTCGCTGGCCTTGATATCCGAAAAGCGGCAGGGCTTTCCCTCAAAGCTGATCTCCCCCTCATAGGTCCCGTGGGGATAGACCCCCGAGAGGATTTTGACCAGCGTGGATTTCCCCGCGCCGTTTTCCCCCACGAGGGCGTGGATTTCTTTTTTCCGGACGCTGAGCGTCACGTCGTCCAGCGCCTTTACCCCGGGGAAGGTCTTTGTGATATGCTTCATTTCCAGAAGGACATTTTCCATGCGTTCACCTCGAGAAAAGATCCGTAAGCGGCGCAAAGGAAGGGGAGACGGCTTGTTGCCGTCCCCTTCGACCTTTGCCCCTGAAAGGATTTTTATTTGATGCCCAACTGATCTTTTGTATAGTATCCGGTCTTTTCAACGAGTTCGCTGACGGCGTTATCCTTGAAAATCGCGGTGGACTGAAGCAACATGGACGGAACAACATAGGGTTTGCCGTCTTTTGTGCTGCCGTTCTCATAGTCCGTGGTATTGTTGACTTCGGGTTTCTTTCCTTCCATGATCGCTTTCAGCATCTCAACGGTGGCCGCGGCCAGTGAGCGGGTATCCTTGAATACCGTCGCGTACTGTTCGCCCGCGATGATGCTTTTGATGGAAGCGAGATCGGCGTCCTGTCCGCCAACGACGGGGAGAGGCTTTCCGGCGGAGCCGTAGCCGACGCCCTTGCAGGCCTGCAGGATGCCGAGACTGATGGGATCATAGGGCGAAAGGGCCCCGTCCAGCGTCTGGTTCGTGTAGAAGGCGGAAAGCAGGTTTTCCATTCTCGCCTGGGCGGCGGAACCGTCCCAGCGAAGGGTACCCACGACGTCCATGCCCTGCTGACCGGAGCCGATCTTCAGAACGCCCTTGTCAAAGTAGGGTTTCAGGTTGTCCATGGCGCCGTTGTAGAAGAAATAGGCGTTATTGTCATCGGGAGAGCCGCCGAACAGCTCGATAACCTTCGGCTTGTCTTTTGTGGCTTTGTCAAGCTCGAGCCCTTTGATCAGGATGTCGCCCATCTGCTGGCCCACTTTGTAGTTGTCAAAGGAAACGTAATAGTCCACATAGGGGCTGTTCCGGATCAGTCTGTCATAGGCGATAACCGGAATACCTGCTTCATGCGCCTTTTCCAGAACGTCCGTCAGTGAGGAACCGTCGATGGACGCGACCACGAGGGCTTTCACGCCTTTTGTGATCATGTTCTCGATCTGGTTTACCTGATTTTCGATAATGTCGTCGCCGTACTGCAAGTCGGCCTGATACCCCAGAGCTTCCACGCCTTTCTTGACGCTTTCGCCGTCAGACAGCCAGCGTTGCGCGGAACGGGTCGGCATGGCGATTCCGACGGTACCTTTGCCCGCCGCCAGGGCCAGCGAGGCAAATACCAGAATCAGTGCTGCTGCGAAAAATTTTTTCATAAAGTCCTCCTTCTATAATTTTGTGTTCGTCTCATACAGGTAGATTGTTTCATTGCAGACCATGATGATCCAAATTATTACAAAATTTCCGGTGTTCTTTCAGTGAAAAAATCAAGCAAAAATTTTCATGCTATTATATTATACCCCATGTACGGATAAAAATCCATGGATTTTCTTTCGCTTTTTGGGGGGAATTTTTTGTGTTTTTTGATGCGTCGGATTGTTTTTTGAGGAGGATCGGTCATTCCGCTATTTCATTTTTTGATAAATTTTGAAATAAGAGTAGAATTTTTGATTCTTATTTCATTTTTCTTGAAATTTTGAAATAAAAATGCTAAAATACAAATATTATTACAACAAGGAGGATCCTCAATGCAGAACCGCGCCGGAAACTGGAAAAAAAATCTGACCGGGGAATTGTCTTTTCTCTCCTTTGTGCCCGCGCCACTGCCTCCGGATCCGCCGATCGCATTGAGCGATGAGCTTTCGGGGCTTCTTTCGGACGCCAACAGGCAAATCGCGAAACTGGATGCCATGGCCGCCTTTATCCCCGACGTCAACCTGTTTGTTTCCATGTATGTGAGAAAGGAAGCGCTGATGTCTTCCCAGATCGAAGGAACGCAAGCCACCCTTGAAGATATTCTCGATCCGGCCGTCGAACAGAATACAAACCGGAATGTGGCCGATGTCATCAACTACGTCAAAGCCATAGAGTTTTCAACGCAACGCTTGCGGGAACTGCCCCTTTGCAATCGCTTGCTCAAAGAAACCCACGCGATCCTTATGGAAGGGGTCCGGGGACAGGAAAAAAATCCCGGAGAATTCCGCCGCTCGCAAAACTGGATCGGCGGACAAGGCAGCACTTTGAAAAACGCGCGCTATATCCCCCCCGCGCCGACGGATATGGAGACCGCCATGTCCGATCTGGAAAAATACATGAACGAAGACAATCAACAGGATCTTTTGATTCAAGCGGCGTTAATCCATTATCAATTTGAGACCATCCACCCCTTTTTGGATGGCAACGGTCGAATCGGCCGCCTTTTGATTCTCCTTTTCCTCATGGAAAAAAAGCTCCTTGTGAAGCCCGCCCTGTATATTTCTTATTTCTTGAAAAAAAATCGGGTGGAGTATTACGACCGGATGACGGAAGTCCGGATCAAAGGAAATTACGAGCAGTGGATTCGTTTTTTTCTCGACGCGCTGGTCCAATCCGCGTCGGACGCCTCGGAAACCATCATGAAGCTGCTTTCTTTGCACGAAAAAAACTCGGGCATGCTAAACGCCCGGGCGAGAACTTCAAAGCATGTGTTCACGCTCTTTTCCTACGTGGAATCCAATCCCATTATCAATATCCAAAAAACGGCAAAAGCCTTGGGGCTTTCCTACGGAGGGGCGTCCGGCGCAGTAAAGCGGCTGACGGAAGCGGAGATTCTTGTCCGGATGAACGGGAATCGACGAAACCGGATTTTCGCTTATCAAGCGTATCTGGATATTCTGAAAGAGGGGACGGAGATGTAAAGGGGCATTCGTTCTAAAAAGTGTAAGCTGAGAACATTTATTGGAACCAATAAATGTAATACGCTTGCATTTTTTTTCTTTTTTTGTGTATACTATGGGCAAGAGGTGATTCGATTGGAGCGAATATTGACGCAGGATCTGCTTGCCTGGAAAAAAAGACTTTGATTTTGTCCGAATAGCGCAAAACGCCATCTATCAGAATTATATCGCGGACATGGCAAAATATTCCACGCCTGCGGACGCCATCAAAACCATTGCCGTATATGACAGCATTCCCGTGCAGTTGGCCAAAGAGAATAAAAAATTCCCGTATCGCCTGATCAAAAGCGGCGTGCGGGCCAGCGCCTATGAATTTTCGATGGATTGGCTCAAAAAAGCGGGCGTTATCATTTCTTGCAACAAAATCACGGAAGGACAGGTTTCGCTGGATTATTACAAAGATCAATCCTCTTACAAGATTTATCTGTCCGATGTCGGTCTGCTGACCGGCAAAAGCAATCTGCCGGCATCTCTCATCCTTGCGGACTCCTCCATCGGCAGCGGCGTCAAAGGGGCCTTAACCGAAAATTATGTGGCGCAGGAACTCGTGGCGGGCGGGCATATTCCCTTTTATTGAGAATCCTGCGGAAAAGCGGAGTTGGATTTTGTGATTCAACGCAAAGAAGAAATTCTCGCGATTGAATGTAAATCTGCCGAAAGCGTCAAGGCCAAAAGCTTGAACCTGTTTTTGAAAAAATACAACCTTCCCTGGGGAATCCGGATTTCCGCCAAGAACTTCGGTCTGGCGAATCAGAAAAATCGGTTCCCTTGTACGCGGTTTTCTGCATTTAGAAAACTCCTCCCCGGGTATCCCGATTCTCCCCTTGCGCGCGCCCCCATTTGTCTGCTATAATGAATGAAGGCATCCCACATCGATGAAAAAAGGAGAAGCGTATGACAAAAAAACAGGAAACCGGCGGATTGGCAAAGCTGCAAGGGCGGGCGGCAAAGCTCGCGGACGAATACCGGAAAGAATTTGAAGCGATCAGCGATTATATTTTCAAGCATCCGGAACTGGGACTGGTGGAAGTAAAATCGGCGGCTTATCTGACGGGCAAGCTGCGGGAACACGGTTTCACGGTCAAGGAAGATTACTGCGGATTCCCTACGGCCTTCCGGGGGGATTTCGGAGACAAAAAAGGACCGGCAATCTGCTTTCTCCCCGAGTATGACGCCCTTCCCGGCTACGGGAAAAACAAGGACAGGAACGGACACGCCTGCGGACACAACTGGATCGCGGCGGCTACTCTGGGCGCGGCCATTGTGCTCGCGAAAATGAAAGAAGATTTTCCGGGGCGGATCGGCGTCATCGGAACCCCTGCCGAGGAAACGCTGGGCGCCAAGGTCAACATGGTCAATGACGGCGCTTTCAAGGATATCGACGTCGTGTTTCAGGTGCATCTGGGCGACAAGACCAATATCGCCACCCGGGCTCTGGCCATCGATTCGCTGAAATTCGAATTTTTCGGAAAGACGGCCCACGCCTCGGCCTTTCCCGAAGAGGGGATCAACGCCCTCGACGGCGTCAACCTCATGTACGCCGGGATCAACGCCCTGCGCCAGCATGTGACTTCCGACGTAAGGATACACGGCGTGATCCGAAACGGCGGCCTCGCCCCCAATATCGTCCCCGATTACGCGTCCTGCGAGTTTATGATCCGGGCGGAAAAAAGGGAATATCTCGATACCGTGACGAAGAAAATCATCAATTGCGCCAAGGGCGCCGCGCTCATGACAGGCTGCAAAATGAAATTCTCCCCCGTGGACAATCCCTTTGACAATCTCTTGAATATCCCGGCTTTGCAGGATCTCATGGCTGAAAATCTCACGGCCGCCGGCGTTACGGACATCTGTCGCGGCGTTCCGGGCGGGGCGGGTTCCTCGGACATCGGAAACGTCAGCAAGGTCGTCCCCACCATGTATACGGAAATCGGCGTCAAAACCGAAGAAAACTGCTTTGTGCACAACGAAGCCTTTCTCAGGTATGTCAATTCCGAACAATCGAATCATTTGTTGAATCAAGCGGTCAAAGCCATGGCAACAAGCGCGCTGGCGCTCTACACGAACACGGAACTGATGAAAACCGTCCGGCGGGAATTCAAGGAATTGAGCGGAAAATAAAGCCAAATTCATTAAAAAAATGAATTATTATCATATAATCTATATATTATCAATCCTTGACAAAAAGTTGTATAATACGGTATCAATTTAACAAAAAGAATAGAGGCGCAAATGACAAGAGTAGGCGGATGACCGCCGAAAGGGGATTTTGCCGAAACGGAAGAAATTTCGTTGGGAATACAAAGAACATTTGTATTACTGTCATCGGGGGACCGATGGAGAGCTATTCTGTGGAATATTGAAAACGAAGTTGCTCCGCAATTTGTTTTCCCATGACACAGGTGTAGCCGCCTGTGTTTTTTTATCCCGGCAACATACGAAGCAAATAATTTTATTTTCTCAATTGGAGGGCGTATCATGGCAGAAAATATCGAACAGAACAAGAAGACTTTCAAAATGCCGCACACATTTGTCCTGCTGATCGGCTTGCTGATCATCGTGGCCATCCTGACCTGGATCATTCCGGCGGGAGAATTTACCAGAGAGCGCAATGAAGTACTCAAGCGCACGCTTGTGGTACCCGGGTCATTCAAGTATATCGACAGGACTCCCGTGGGACCCTGGGGCGTTGTGCTGTCTCTCGTCAAGGCCATGCAGGCCGTATCGGACATCATTTTCTTCATTTTCTTCGCTTACGGTTCCATCTATATGCTGATCAAGACCGGCGCTTTCTACGGCGGTCTCGGAAAACTCATGAAGGCCATGCACGGATCGGAAGCCGTGATTTTTCCGGTGTTCATGTTCTTATTCGGGATTTGCGGATCCACATTCGGCATGTATGAGGAAACCTACGGACTGATTCCGGCCTTTATGGGAATCTCCGTGGCGCTGGGCTATGACGCCCTTGTGGGAGGCGCGGCCGTCATATTGGGCACGGCAACGGGCTTTGCGGCGGCGACGCTGAACCCCTTCACGATCGGGGTCGCCGCAGGGATCGCGGAGTTGCCGCTCAAAAACGGGCTCCTGTTCCGGATCGTTTGCTTCATCGTGTTCGAAGGAACGGCAATCCTCTATTTGATGCGCTACGCGAAAAAAGTCCGGGAAAACCCCGATTCTTCCCTCGTCAAAGGCCTGGATTTCAAATTCTCGGCCGGCATGACCCGGGAGCAGATGGAAGAGCTGCCCTTTACGACCAAGCACAAGCTGACGATGCTGACCTTCCTCGCCTGTGTGGTTATGCTGATCGTCGGCGTAATCAAATGGGAGTGGTACATCAATGAGCTTTCGGCCCTCTTCATTATCACGATGATCGTGGCGGGACTCATCAACGGCTTTTCCTTCAGCAAGATCGCCTCGACCTTTGTGGAATCCATATCGGACGTCGTGTTCGGCGGACTGGCCGTCGGAGTCGCCCGTTCGCTCACGATTGTCATGACCGACGGTCATATCATCGATACGATCATCAATTCCGTGGCCAATCTGATCGCGTCCCTGCCCAAGGCCGTCTCCTCCATCGGGATGGTCATCGTGCAAAATTTCATCAATTTCTTTATCCCCTCGGGCTCGGGACAGGCCGCGGCTTCCATGCCGATCATGGCCCCGCTGGCCGATACGATCGGGATCAGTCGGGAAGTGGCGGTTTTGGCCTTCCAGTTCGGCGACGGCTTCTCCAACATGTTCTGGCCCACCTGCTGCGGAACGCTCTGCGGGCTGATGAATCTGCCGATCGACCGCTGGTACAAGTTTATCACGCCGCTCTTCGCGATCATGGTGGCCTATCAATTTATCTTTATTTCCGTCGCCAGTTTTATCTTCAAATAAATTTTCTTGAAGAGCAAACCCCGCGAGCTCAGAATAGCGCATAAATTCAGGCGTCCTTTGTGAAGAAGGACGCCTTTTTTCATTACGTCAAAAATTACAAGAAAGAGACGGATTGGATTTCACAGAGTCATGCTATGATAAGTCATACCAAATGTGTTGTTTTTTTCATAAAAGTTTTTTTCTTTTCTCATTTTTCATTTCATACGGGCAGGGCGCAAGGGGATTGCGCCCTGTTTCAATATCCGGATGGTTTTTTCCAGGGTATACAGCGTCCCCTTCTCGAACCGAAGCTGTATCGGCCAAATTTCGACGCCGGCGTCCATGGCCTCATAAAAGGCCGCGGCAAACGCAGGGTCTGTCTCGATTCGGGGCCGGAAGGCGAGCGAATCCCGCAGGACAAGAAAAAGAACGGCGGCCCTGGCGCCGCTTTTTTTCATGGCCATAAGCGTTTTCAGGTGCTTTGCGGCCCGCTCGCTGGGCGCGTCGGGAAACATGGCGACTTTATCGACGGACAGCGAGACGCCCTTGACCTCCACCCAGATGTCTTGCAAGCGGCGTCCCGATTTGCGTTGGACAAGCCAGTCGAGGCGGCTTTCCCCGCAGCGGACCTCCGCCCGCAGATTTTCCGCCCGCCCGAAGGGAGACAGGGCCGGATCGCCGAGGATCCGCCCGGAAATCTCCCGGTGCAGGGAGGAATTGATCAGGATTTCCTCTCCGTCGTCGGACAGAGCCGAAATGACGTCGTATCCGGTTTTTCTGTGAACGCCCGGCCCGGCTTTTCTGACCGTCAGCCTGTTCCCCGGAAACAAAAGCTCCCCGAGCCTTCCCGAATCATGGAGATGACAGGGTTCGGCCGCGCCGTCAATTTCCGCCAGCACAACAAAGCGGTTGGGGCGGGAGAGAAAGCGGGCGGAAAGGCAGGGGGAGACGATCATTACGGGAGTCATGGCTCAGTCCTCGGCGCTTTTTTTCTCGAAAGTCAGCAGGATGGGCGTTCCCTCAAAGCCGAAGGCCTCGCGGAATTTGTTTTCGAGATAGCGGACATAGGAAAAATGCACGAGTTCCGGATAGTTGCAGAACAGGACAAAATGCGGCGGCCCCGCCGAGACCTGCGTCGCGTAATTGATTTTGACGACGCGTCCTTTCCGGGTGGGCGGACTCGTCAGCATCATGGCGTCCTTGAGCACATTGTTCAGGATGCCCGTTGAGACGCGTTTTGTATATTCCACATAAATTTTATCCGCAATACCGAGGAGCCTTGTGGCTCGCTGTCCGGTCTTCGCCGAAATAAACTCCACCGGCGCGTAGGACAAAAAGGGCATTTCCGTATAAAGATAGTCCCGGTAATGCTTCATCGTATTGGTCTCTTTTTCGATAAGGTCCCACTTATTAACCACTAAAATAATCGGTTTTCTTTCTTCGGCGGCGATGGCCGCGATTTTTTTGTCCTGATCGGCGAGGCCTTCTTTTCCGTCGAGCATCAAGAGGCAAATATCCGCCCTGCGGATGGTCTTGACGGCCCGCAGCACCGAATAATACTCGAGACTTTCCTCGATTCGTGATTTGCGTCTGATCCCCGCCGTATCGATGAGGATGTACTTTTTTCCTTCAAATTCGATCAGGGTATCGACGGCGTCCCGGGTGGTGCCGGCGATTTCGCTGACAATGCTCCTTTCCTCCCCCGAGAGTTTGTTGACGAGAGAGGATTTTCCCGTATTGGGGCGGCCGACGATGGCCAGTCTGAGGGCCCCTTCCGCCTCGTCGGGAAATTCAAGGACAGGCATGTTTTCCACGACCGCGTCCAGCATATCGCCGAGGTTGACCTTGTGCGCGGCGGAAACGGCCGTCATCTGTTCGAAACCGAGACCCCAGAAATCATGGACGCTGTCGGCCTGGGTTTCGTAATTGTCGATCTTGTTGACGACGAGAAGCACCGGTTTTTGCTTGCGGCGCAGAACGTCGGCGATTTCCTCGTCAAGGGGATGGATCCCCGCGCGGCCGTCGACGACAAAAAGGATGACGTCGGCCTCGTTCATGGCGACTTCGGCCTGCTCGAGGATCTTGGTCATCATAAAATCCTTGTTTCGGGGCTCGAGACCACCGGTATCCACAAGGACGAATTCTTTTCCGTTCCACTCCGTATCCCGGTACAGCCGGTCCCGGGTGACTCCGGGCGTATCGTCCACAATGGCGATCCGGTCTCCCACGAGATGGTTAAACAGCGTGGATTTTCCCACATTGGGTCTCCCCACAATGGCGACGACGGGCTTCATGGCTTCACCTCGATTTCCCGGGCGTTGTCGATCTGCTCGTCAAGGGAAGCCTTGATGGCCACAATGGCCACCTCCAACTGCGAGAGATCGGGCTCCCGGGTCGTGATCTTCTGCAGCAGAAGACCCGGCGATACCAGGAGTCGCACCCATTTTTTATCCATATGGCGGCTGCTGTACCGCTGCAGTTCATAAGAAATTCCGGCGATCAGCGGCATCACGAGAATCCGCAGGCCGAAGCGCTGCAAGATCCGGGCCAACTGCCCCGCGGGGGGCGTCACGAAGAAATCCACCAGAGAAAAAACCACGATGGCGATAACCATGACGGTCAAAAGAAAACTCGTCCCGCAGCGCACATGGAGCTTCGTGTAGCGCTGGGCCGTCTCGGGCTTGAGTTCGGCGAAATTTTCATAGGCCGCGATGGATTTGTGCTCGGCGCCGTGATATTCGTAGACCCTGCGCACATCGGCGTAAAAGGTGATGACCCAGATATAAAAGACGAAGAGGGCCAGCCGGAACAGCGACTCAAACAAATTGGCGTAAAGCCGATTATTTTTGAATAAAAACCCGCTCAATACCGAGGGGAGCCCGATAAAGATCAAAATCCCCAGGGCCAGGGATACGACGGTCGTCAGAACCGCCTGCTTTTTTGTTAATTCCTGCTCCCCCTCGTCCGCCTGGCTCGCCGAGAAAGTCAGTTCCCGGACGCCGGTCACAAGCGCCTCGAAGAGGGAAAAGGTCCCCCGGATAAACGGGATTTTCGAAATCCGGTTGACCCGGTCGGAGATCTTCGTCCGCTTGTAAACAATCTCTCCGCTGGGCTTCCTGACGGCGGTGGCGATCCAGTTGGGGCTTCTCATCATGACCCCTTCGATAACCGCCTGTCCGCCGATATTCATACGTTCTGTCATTTTTTCTCCTGTCTATCGCACACACTTCAAGATCACAAAGGTCAGGTCGTCTTCCTGCTCGGAATCCCCGCGAAAGGCCGTGACTTGTTCAAGGATTTTCTCCTTGAGCCGGGCCGGGCTATTGTCGTGGTTTTCGAGAATGATCCGCTTGACCCGGTCAATGCCGAAGAGTTCCCGCTCTTCGTTGGCGGCCTCCGTCAGACCGTCGGTATAGTAAAGCACGAGATCTCCGGTCTCCAGCCGCAATTCGCCTTTTTTATAGTCATAACGCTCCATAAACCCGATGGCGACCCCTTTTACGCAATGGGATTCGATCGTCCGGCTCGCGGCCCGGTAAACGAGAATCGGCGAGTGGCCGGCGTTTGAAAAATAGAGCGTTTTGGTATCCGCGTTGTATTTGCTGTGAAAAATGGTGATGAACATTTCTTCCGAGATATCGGGATAGATAATCCGGTTGAGTTCATTCAAGTCTTCCCAGGGCTTCGTGTCGCCGACAATCGAAAGCGTCTTCAATACCGAGCGCCCGAGGGCCAAAAGAAGCGCCGCCGGCATTCCTTTTCCGCTGACGTCGGCGATCGTTACCGAAAAGGAATTGTCGCCGGTTTTCGTATAATCATAGTAGTCGCCGCCGATTTCCTTGGCCGGCTCAAAATAATTTGCGATCTCAAGGCCGCAGATTTCCGTTATATCCTTGGGAATGATCTGGCGCTGGATCCGGGCCGCCACTTCGAGCTCCTGGGACATGCGTTCCTTGACGAGCAGGTCCGCGTAGATCTGGGCGTTGTTGATGGCGATGGAAATCTGGATCACGAGAGCGGAAATCGTCTCCTCGTCGATGTCGTTGAGCTTGTTTTTATCTTCGATGACGTAAATGACGCCCAGTTCTTTGCCCTTCACGTTGAGCGGATACACCATGACAATCTCGTCTTTGTTGATCGCGAAGCTTTTCGAGAGTTCCTCGTAGATCTTTTTATAGTCGGAGCGCCGAAAATTCTTGAGTTCTTCCGGGGAAAAGCCGACTTCCCCCCTGAAACGGATGCCCCCCTTCGTTTTTTTATTGACCAGGGTCCCGTTTTCCCAGAGATACAGCGAGATCCGCCGCACGCCGGTCAACACAAAATAGGCGTCCACAATGATGTTGATGATTTTTTTCAGCTTCAACGCCGAAAGGGCCGAACGGGAAATGGAATTCAGATTCGAGAGGTTCTCAACCTTGCGTTCGAGGATATGGTTGCTGTATTCCAGCTGGCTGGACTTCACGACAAGGGAATTATAGGTCATCTCAAGCTCTTTCCGGTATTCTTTGAGTTCCGTGATCGAGTGATCCAGCTCCAATTCCTGTTTTCGGATCTTGGCCAGGGTTGTCTCATATTCGGCCTTGATCTCGTCATCGGGAAAAATCTGAATTTCCTGCTTTTCCCGCAGGTTTTTCAAGATATTGATCATGACGAGGCTCGTCTCTTTTTTCCTGCGCTCAACCTGGACATAGGAGTAGATAATCAGCGCGAGGACGATAAAAGGCAGGATTAAATACAGTATCATTCGATCACCCATTCCGGATCTTTTTCATTAAAGGGGGGGATTGCTCTCGGAGTGTCCTGTTTTCGAACAGTCACGCCGCGTTTTTCCGACGCCGACTCTTCCCTAAGCGTAAAGGCGCGGAGGTCTCTGGTTCGGATTCCTGATGTTTCTCCGTTTTTGATTTCTTTCAGCGTCTTGATGGCTTGGATTGCGGGGATAATTTTGTAATGCCTGAGCGTCGCGCTTTCCTTTTCCGCCGTCAGCGTGATTTTCCCTTCATAGAGTCTTTCGGGGTCCCCTTTGCGAAATATGAGGAGCGCCGCCTCCGATTCCTCCGCAATCCGGGCGTATGCTTTTTCCGCGATATAGAGCGGATATTTTTCCGCCGCGATGATTTCTTCCGCCGCCCCGTCCGCTTCGATCACGAGATCGGCCAGGATTTCGGGCAGCGTCTCTATGGCTTGTTTTCGGTTTTCAAGGATCTCCGTAAACAGCTCCCGCTTGTCAAATTCCGTATAATTCGCTTCGGGATCATATTCCTTCTCCCTTCCCGCGTAGCGCAGCCAGTAATAGTATTGTTTGTTGACGATGCCCTGCAACTCTCCGAATTCTTCGGGCCAGGCGACGGGAAAGGCCGCCGCGATCGCCTGTTTTTCCCCTTCGTCAAGCTCCGAGGCATAGCGGGCGTAGATCTCTTCCTCCGGGAAGGGTTCACCCCTTCTGATTTGCGCCAGATCCGTGAGGAAGGCTGCCGGCAGGATCAGGTTCAGGGATTTCTTCCCGAGCAGGAGCCTCGCCCCCAGGACGCCCAATTCCTTCAAAAAACGGTCTTTGGCGGCGATATCCCTCGGATATTCGGGCCGGTACAGGCGGTAGATTTCCGGGCTGTCCTTTTTCACGGCCTTCGGAAATTCCACATAGCGGATCCGGTCTTTCCGGCGCACGAAAACGGATCCCCGGCAAAGGGGCGTGAAAAAGATCCCCGTCAGCAGTAACGCCGTGATCGCGCGTATTTTTTTTCCGCTCATGCCGCTCACTTCCCCGTTTGCGTTTCTCCGATGGTCTCGCGAATCCGGACCGCGATTTCTTCAGGTACCAATTGCTTCAGCGCTTCTATGGGCTGCTCCGCGATTTTCGCGACGGAACCGAATGTTTCAAGCAGAAGTTTCCGGCGCTTGGGCCCTATGCCGGGTATCCTGTCCAGGGCTGAAGAGATGACCCGTTTGCTCCGGAGTTTCCTGTGGTAGGTGATGCCGAAACGATGGGCCTCGTCCCGGACGCGCTGGAAAATCTTCAGCGCTTCCTGATCCTTCGGAAAGCAGTAGGGCTCGCTTTCCCCGTATTTGTAGATTTCCTCGTCCCGTTTCGCGAGACTCAGAAGCTCGGCGATCCCTTCTTTTCCCAGTTCCCTGAAGATTTCCCCCGCCGCGTTGATCTGCCCCAGACCGCCGTCGATGAGGACGACGTCGGGGAATTCCTGCGGCTCCAGCTTGCTGTAACGGCGCGTGATGACCTCGCGCATCATCATAAAGTCGTCGGGCGTATCCTTGCAGCGGATCTTGAATTTCCGGTAGTCTTTCTTGGACGCCCGTCCCTCAACGGAGACGCTCATGGAGGCCACGGCGTCCTTTCCCTGGATGTTGGAGATATCAAAACACTCGATCTTGCGCGGGTAGCGCTTCAGGCCCAATGTGTTGTAAATCTTGTACAGGCCCTCCTCGATGACGCTCTTTCTCTTGTAATAACTCTCGATGTCCCGTTTGAGGTTTTCTTCCGCCATTTCGAGCAGTTCCATCCGGCGGGACTTGATTTTCGGAAAATGGAGCTCGATCTTCCGGCCGGCGTATTCGTCCAGAAGCGCGGAAAATTGTTCCGCCTGCGTTTCGATCTGCTGGGAAAAGACAATGTTGCGCGGGATCGGATGCCTGTCATAAAAGGCCAGCAGCGCCACTTCGAAAATGTCCTCGTACAGTTTTTCCTTGAGGTCAATGGTCGAGGAGAGTTTGCCGATGATCTTGCCCTCGCGCACGTTGAGTACGCATAAAAACGCGGTTTCCCCTTCCACCCGAAACGTGAAGATGTCTTCGTCGAGGTCCTTTCCGTATTCGGTGATCTGGTTGCTGACGGCGTTTTCAAGCTCGGCGATCTGCTCGCGATACAGGATGGCCTTTTCAAATTCCATATTTTGCGAGGCCTCGTCCATCTTTTTTTTGAGGCGCGAAATGACGTCGCGTCCCTGCCCTTTGAGGAGGTCCATGGCCGATTCGATCTCCGAGGCGTACTCCTCCCGGACCTCTTTGTATACGCAGGGGCCGAGGCAGCTTTTCATAAAATATTTGAGACAGGGTCGTCCGTAGACTTTTTTCATGTCCTTGTTGCAGTCCCTGATTTTGAAGAGCCGGATAATGGTGTTCTTGAGATGGGTCCCGCCCGAGGGATAGGGCCCGAAATAAAAGGCGTTTTTGCTGTCAAGGGTCTTTGTGGTCCGCAAGATCCGGATATTGGGGAATTCTTCCCGGCTGATCCGGATATAGGGGTAGGTCTTTTCATCCTTCAGCAGAATATTATACTTGGGCATGTTTTTTTTGATCAGGTTGTTTTCGAGCAAAAAGGCGTCCACTTCATTTTTGCAGAGGATAAAGTCGATGTCTTCCACATGCCGCACCAATTCGCGGGTCTTCTCGTCGCCGTGCTCGTGGTTGAAATACGACAACACGCGATGTTTGAGATTTTTCGCTTTCCCGATATAAATGATCTTCTTTTCCCCTTTCATCAGGTAGACGCCGGGGCTGTCGGGGATATCCTGTAATTTTTCCCGCAAACTGTCCTTTACCAATTTCCCCTCTCCTTCTCCCGATGACTCAGGTACAGGTTGAGATTCTCCTTTTTCAGCAATTCCCGGTACAACAGCCACGCGAGGGCTACGGAACGATGCTTGCCGCCGCTGCATCCCATGGCGATCGTCAGATGCTTTTTCCCTTCTTTGATGTAGTTGGGGATTAAAAATTCGAGTAAATCAATCAATTTTGTATAAAATGTCCGCGTCACTTCATGGCTCAGCAGGAAATCGAGGATTTCCTTATCCTCACCGTTTTTCGGCTTCAATTCCGCGTAATAATAGGGATTGGGCAGAAAGCGCACGTCAAACAGCAGGTCGACGTCTATGGGGACGCCGTATTTGAAACCGAAGGACGTCACATGGATCGTGATATCATTGTGGGGGTCCTGGATCGCCAGGGCCCTTTTCAGGACATCGGGAAAATCCTTGGGGTTGATGTCGCTGGTATCGATAATATCCGAGGCCCTGTCCCGGATGACGGACATGATCTCCCGCTCTTTCCGGATGCTTTTGAGCAACGTATCCGCAATCAGAGGATGCCGCCTTCGCGTCAGGTTGTAGCGGTTGAGAATGGCCTCTTCCGACGCCTCCAAAAACAGCAGAAAATAGGGCGTCTTCTCGTAATCGAAGCGGTCGAGGATATCCGTCAGCTCCTCCGCTTTGCGCAAAGAGCGGATGTCTATTCCCAGCGCCACTTTTTCCCGGTTGGACTGCAAAAAATGCGGGACAATTTCGCAGGGCAGATTGTCTACGACATAAAAGCCCAGGTCTTCCAGCAAGTTGACCGCGGTGCTCTTTCCCGCGCCGGAAAGTCCCGTAATGATAATGAGCCGCTTTTGCCGCTGTTCCATAGGAGCGCCTCTTTCTTCGAGAATCGTAAGAGAATCACATTTTTTCAAGGGTTTCAATGCCCAAAAGACCGAGTCCGGTTTTGAGCGTCAGGCTGACGGCCTTGCTCAGCTGACCCCGGGAATACAGCACGCCGTCCTCCTGATTCAGGATCGGGCAGGCGTTGTAGAACGTGTTGAATTTTTTCCCCAACTCAAAGAGATAATCGGCGATGATGTTGGGCCGGTAGGTTTCCGCGGCCTTGAGGACCGCCATGGGGAAAATGAGGATTTGCGCCGCGATGGCCCTCTCCTGGGGTTCCGTGATGACGATGTCCCTGCCGTCTCCCACAGGCTTTCCTTCGGCCTCGGCCCGACGCAGAATGGAGCGGATCCGGGCATAGGAATACTGCAAATAAGGGGCCGTGTTCCCCTCAAAGGAAAGAATCTTGTTCCACTCGAAATGGACGGGGCTCTGCCGGTTTTGGGAGAGATCGGCGTATTTGATGGCCCCCGTGCCTACGACTTCGGCGATCCGGTTTTTCTCTTCCCGGGTCAGATCGGGGTTTTTCGCGTCGACCGTCGCGAAGGCCCTGCGCTTTCCCTCGTCAAGGAGCTGTTCGAGGCGGATCACGTTCCCCGCCCGGGTCGAGAAGGCCTCATCGCCCATGGTCATGATCCCAAACCAGGCGTGGCTCTTTTCAAACTGCCAGCCCAGCATATCGGCGATCTTGAAAATCTGGCGGAAATGGTCCTGCTGCCGCTCGTCGGTCAGATAGATCAATTTATTCACATGATAATGGCTGTTTCTGAACTTGATCGTCGCGATATCCGACGTCGAATACAGAAACGCGCCGTCTTTTTTCTGCACGATGCAGGGAAAGAGCTTGTCCTTTTCGTCAAAGAAGACCACGAGGGCGCCGCCGTCCTCGACGGCCAGCTTTTTATCGACGAGCTCCTTGATGACGTCTTTCATGAGGTCGTTGTAAAAGGACTCGCCGTAATAGGTGTCAAAAACGACGCCGAGCCTTTTGTAGAGTTTATCATATTCTTTGAGGGACTCGCTGATGAATTCCTTCCAGAGCGTATAATTTTCCGGGTCTCCGTCCTGGAGTTTTTTCAGCTCCGTCCGGGCCTGCTCTTCCAGGGCGGGGTCCTTCTCCGCCTCATCGGCGAAGCGCACATAGACCCGCTCAAGTTCCTCGATGGGATTTTCTTCATAGGCCCGCCGGTTGAGCCATTTGCGGTAGCCGATGATCAGTTTGCCGAACTGCGTGCCCCAGTCGCCGATATGGTTGTCGGCGATCACATGGTAGCCGAGGAAGCGCAGGATCCGGGTCACGGCGTCTCCGATAATCGTCGAGCGCAGATGGCCGATGTGCATTCGTTTGGCTATATTCGGGGACGAATAGTCGATAATCACGTCGCCCGCCGTATCGAGAAAGGAAAAATCATAAGTTTCCGTCAGGGTCTGCCGGACGGCGCTGCCCAAAAAGGAATTTTTGAGGAAAATATTGATAAAACCGGGGCCCGCTACTTCGAGGCGTTCGATAATTTCATTTTCCGGAAGGGCGTCCCTGATTTTTCCCGCGATATTCCGGGGATTGTCCCCGATGATTTTCGCGTTCATCATGGCAAAATTCGTCTGGAAATCCCCGAATTCTTCCTTGGTGGCGAGGGTGATTTCCGCCGGCCTCACGGGAAGCGCGCCGTAAAGGGTTGCGATGGTTTTTTCAATGATTCCCGCGATGGCTTTATCCACAACAAGCATAAATTCCTCCTGACATACTGCGTATTTGCTTTGTACAAGGCTTGAACAAAAAAGTGGCGGTCCTCTGCCCGTCACATCAGAAAAACTCCGGCCTACCGCCTTCGATACAGTTTTAGCCGCCAATAAATAAGGTGGTAACCAGATGAAAACAGCATACAGAGTCCGTAATCTATTGAGCTTCAATAATTCGTGACTTTGCTGAGCTACTGTAATCAGCGCCGATCCCGTGACGACATTAGGCCCAAAACCTCAGGAAACTAGCTTGCAGGCCAGAATTTTCTTTAGAGACATTATAACACGTTTTCCGTAAATTTGCAAGTTTAACTTTCTTCCCGTTTGAGATGAAGCTCTCCAAGCTGCCTGTCGTCCACGGGTCCGGGGGCTTCGGTCATCAGACATTGCCCCTTGTTTGTCTTGGGGAAGGGGATGACGTCCCGGATCGACTGCTCCTTGAGCAGGACCATGAGCCAGCGGTCGATGCCGAAGGCAAGCCCGCCGTGGGGCGGCGCGCCGTAATTGAAGGCGTCCAGGAAAAAGCCGAATTTTACTTTCATTTCCTCCTCGGTGAGGCCCAGCCGGTCAAAAACCTTCCGCTGGATCTCCGGGTTGAAGATCCGGATGGAACCGCCGCCGATCTCAAAGCCGTTCAGGACCATATCGTAGGTATTTGTGCGGATATGCTCCGTTTCCCCCGCGAGAAAGGCGTCCATGTCCTCGTCCTTGATGGAGGTGAAGGGATGGTGTTCGGCCTTCCAGCGCCCCTCTTCCTCGTCGTAGCTGAACATCGGAAAATCCACGACCCAGAGGAATCTAAAGGCGTTCTGGTCAATGAGGCCGAGGTCGTTTCCGATCCGCAGCCGGATCGCGCCCAAAGCGCCGTAGACGACCTTCGCCCGGTCGGCGACCACGAGGATCACATCGCCCGGTTTGGCTTCCGTCCGGAGGACGATCTTTTGCAGCGTATCTTCGTCAAGGAATTTGGCGATCGGGGATTCTATGCCGTTGGGGCCCATTTTGAGCCAGGCGAGACCTTTTGCGCCGAAATAGGTCTTGGCCAGGTCTTCGTACTCGCCGAGGATTTTCCGCGTGAATTTTTCGTATGCGCCCGGGGCCGTGACGGCTTTGACGACGCCGCCCGACTGTGCGGCCAGGGAAAAGGCCTTGAATCCGGAATCTTTAACGATATCCGTGAGGTCTTTTAACTCGACGCCGAAGCGCAAATCGGGCTTGTCGGACCCGAAGCGCTCCATGGCCTCCCGATATTGCATGCGCTGAAAGGGGTAATCGGCCGTTTCGCCGGTGATTTCCGCGAAGACTTTCTTCGCGAGGCCCTCGATCGTATCCATCACGAGATTCTGGTCCGCGAAGGACATCTCGATATCGAGCTGGGTGAATTCGGGCTGCCGGTCGGCCCGGAGATCCTCATCCCGGAAGCATTTGGCGATCTGATAATATTTTTCAATCCCGGCGATCATGAGAATCTGCTTGAAGAGCTGCGGCGACTGGGGCAGGGCAAAAAACTTCCCGGGATTGGTCCGGCTGGGGACGAGAAAGTCCCTTGCCCCTTCGGGCGTAGATTTTGTGAGGATCGGCGTATCCACATCGATAAATCCGGCCTCGTCCATATATCTGCGGATCGCCATCAGCATTTTGTGCCGCATCTTGAGATTGTTCAACATACGGGGCCGCCGGAGATCCAGATAGCGGTAGGTCAGACGGATATTTTCATTGAGCGTCGGATCCACGGTACTGACCTGGAAGGGGAGCGTATCGCATTCGTTCAGGATCGTCACGGCCTTGGCGGCGATTTCGATCTCTCCGGTCGGCAGGTTGGGATTTTTGCTCTGACGTTCCCGGACCCGGCCTTCGACCCGCAGGACAAATTCGGGCCGGAAGCGCTTCGCCAGTTTGACGAGGGCTTCGCCGGAATCTTCGGCGCTGACGACGATCTGGGTCTTGCCTTCCCGGTCCCGCAGATCCACAAAGGTCACGCCCTTGTGTTCCCGCAGCGTGTCGATCCAGCCCGAGAGGACGACGTCCCGTCCGGCGTCTCCGATCCGCAATTCCCCCAGATGATGCGTTCTGTACAACATGGTTCCTCCTTACGCTTTCAGCTCATGGAAAATCTTTTCCATGACATTGTTGAAGGGCAGTTCTTCCTGGGTCCGTTTTTCAAAATCCTTGAGAATCACCCGATTTTTATTGATTTCATCTTCGCCGAGGATCACGCAGAATTTGACGCCCAGGCGATCGGCTTTTTTCATATGTGCCTTCATGCTTCTTTCCGTGTAGTCAATGGCGGTCTTGAATCCGCTGTTACGCAGGACCTGCGAAATTTTGACGGCCTCATCGCGGGCCTTTTCCCCGAGCCAGGCTACGTAAATCACGTATTTAGCGGGAAGGAAAGCGTCCAGGAGCATCATGATCCGCTCCACGCCGGCCGCAAAGCCCACGGCCGGAATGTCCTTGTCGCCCAGCTGTTTGAGCAGGTTGTCGTAGCGACCGCCGCCCAGTACCGCCCCTTGCGCCCCCAGTTTGTTCGTCACGATCTCGAAGACCATGCTGGAGTAATAGTCCAGTCCCCGTACGAGACGGGGGTCTTCGGTAAATTTGATGTTGAAGACCCCGAGGTATTTTTTGACGGCTTCGTAATGGGCCCTTTCCGCCTCATCGAGGGCGTCGATGATGTTGGGCGCGTCTTTGACGATATTTTTGCAGGCGTCGACTTTGCAGTCCAGGACCCGCAGGGGGTTGGTGTCCATGCGGTTGCGGCAGTCATCGCAAAGCGCTTCCCGGTGAGGTTCGAGCCAGGCCAGCAAATTGGCCCTGTAGCGTTCGCGGGTGGCCGTGCCGCCCACGGAGTTGATCTTGACCTCAAGGTCGCTGATGCCCAGCGTCGAGAGCAGGAAATACCCGACTTCGATGACTTCGGCGTCGGCTACGGGCGAGGGATCGCCCAGGACCTCGATGCCGATCTGGTTGAATTCCCGCTGTCTGCCGGCCTGGGGCCGCTCGTAGCGGAACATGGATCCGTTGTAATAAAACTTGGAAATGTCCTCCTTGGCGTAAATGGCGTTTTCCAGATAGGATCTGACCACGGAGGCCGTATTTTCCGGTCTCAACGTAATGCTGCGATCCCCTTTGTCCAGGAACGTGTACATTTCTTTTTCCACAATGTCCGTCCCCTCGCCGACGCCGCGCCTGAACAGGTCCGTCTCCTCAAAAATCGGCGTTTTGATAAAGGTATATCCGTAATCGGAGAAAATCCGCGCGGCGGTATCGCTGACCCAGATGTATTTTTCCGCGTCCTCCCCCCAGATGTCTTTTGTGCCTCTGACGGCCTTGATCAATTTCATCCTATCCTCCTGAATGTTGCCTTATTCATATTCTATATATGTATGGTATATTTTAATGTATCTCTCATTATTTCTTAATTTCAGTTGAAATTTACGCTCAGGACTGCTTTTTGTTCCAGAGCTTCTCGATCTTTTCTTTGATCAGTTTTTCATTTTTATTGTCCCCGGGCGTATAGTACCGCTTTTTTTCCTGCATATAGCGCTGCTCGATGAAATTTCCCGGGTAGTCGTGGGGGTAGAGATAGCCCACGCAGTTGTGCTGGATGTTGATCGGGACCTTGTCCATTTTTCCCGCCTCTATATCGGAAAAAACGTCGTTGATCGCGTTGACAACGGAGTTGCTCTTCGTGGAAATGGCGATGTAGATGACGGCCTGCGCGAGGATAATCCGGATCTCGGGCATACCGATCCGCTCGCTGGCCGAAAGGGCCGCGTGGGCCACCAGCATGGCTTCGGGGTTGGCCATGCCCACGTCTTCGCTGGCGTGAATCATGATCCGGCGCGCCACATAGCGCGGGTCCTCTCCGCCGTGCAACAAGCGGCCCATCCAATAGACCGCCGCGTCGGGGTCGCTGCCGCGCATGCTCTTGATCATGGCGGAAATCAGGTTGTATTTGTCGTCGGCCTTGTGAAAGGACGCCTGCCGCTCCCGGAACAATTCCAACACTTCGCGATCGCTGAGTCCCACACAGCTTTTCTGATAGAGCTCAAGATAGTTGATGGCGATTCTGGCGTCGCCCTGAGAAATGTCGAGGATACAGTCGAGGATCTCATCGGATACTTTGTCGGCAAGCTCGAGGTAACTGAGACCCCGGGTCAGGATCGTCCGGATGTTTTCCCGCGAAAGGGGCTTGAACTCGAAGAGCATGACCCGCGACAGCAGGGCGTTGTTGAGGCTGTAGTAGGGATTTTCCGTCGTGGCGCCGATCAGGGTCAGGATGCCGTTTTCGCTGTAGGAAAGCAGCGAATCCTGCTGGAGTTTGTTGAAGCGGTGGATCTCATCTAAAAAAAGAATTGTCCGGGTGTTGTAGAGCTCGATATTTTGCTTTGCCGTGTCCACGACCTTTTTCAGGTCCGCGAGAGAAGCCGTCGTCGCGTTCAACGTCTCAAAGTTGCATTTGAGCGTCTTGGAGATGATCTCACCGAGGGTGCTCTTACCCGATCCCGGCGGACCAAAAAAAACGGAATTCGTAATATTTCCGGTCTCAATCAATTTCCGTAAAACCCCGTTTTTCCCGAGGATTTTCTCCTGCCCGATGAAGCCTTCAAGGGAATCCGGCCGGAGCAAAAGAGACAGGGGCTTCACATTTTCGTAGTTGCGCGTGAAAAGATTCATAGGCCGACACCTTTACAGCAAAAAAAGCCTGGCGTTTATTCGACAGGCCTTGTTATCGCTTGACAAGATACAACAATAACGCGCTTGCAATAAAGACCACTGCGACGATTTTCGTGATTTTGGCCAGAGGGCCGCCGTCTTTGGAAAGGCCGAACACGCTGTTTGTCGCGCCCATTCCGATGCTGCCCGCCATGCCGTTGCTCCGGTCGGGCTGGATCAGGACGAGAATAATCAGGAACAGCGCCGCCACGAACAGAATCAGGGTAAAGATTGTGCTGAGTCGCATTTTTTGTTTCCACCTCCGTTTCACTGTTGAAACGCATAAATTATACCACAAATCCCTTTTTTTATCAAGCAATTCATCGGAAACGGGGGAATTTCCCAGAAATTTTCTCTTATTCCGCTACGCCCAAAAGCGGCGCGTCGTAGGCGAAAAGCGTGTTGTTGATCTCAAAAATATCATATTTTCGCATGGAGATGTAATTTTTCACGACCACGTCGAGCAGGATACTCCCGGAAAAGGCAAAACCCGCCCGTTTCATGAGGTCATCGGCCTCGTCGGGCGTCAATTTCAGCGCCACGATCAAAGCCAGGACGGTTTTTTTGCTTGGCGTATAATTGGGATTTCGGATTTTGCTGAAGAGCTTGCGGTCGATATTGGCCCGTTTGTAGACTTCCACGTCCGTCAGACCCTTTGCGGCGATCAATTGCATGAGGATCGTCGAAAAAGGTTTTTCCAGCTCGACGTTGACGGCGAGCGCGCCGTGGATCATTGCGCCGATTTTTTTCATTACCGGAAATTTATTGTCTGCTAATGTTCCAGGATGCTTCCGGTAGCTCTCTGTTATGGTTTGGCTTTTTGTTTTTGCGGAAGCTCGCGAGATTTCCATTGGCCTTGGGTCTTCGTTCTCATGGAGCAGATCGAACCTTTCGGAGAATTCCAAATCAGCTTCCGCCGGCCCCGGGGCGTCATAAAGAAGCCCCTCGATTTCTCCCCGCAGCGCCGCTGCTATGGGGGCCTGGATCGGCTCAAAGATCACGAGATAAACCAGCGGCTCCGCCTCGTTCGCCAGGAGATAATCCCGGATGCTCTCCGTCGCCACCCGCAGGGCTTCTTTTTTCGGATAGCCGAAGATCCCGCTGGAAATCAGCGGAAAGGCGATGCTCTGGCAGCCGTTTTCCACGGCAAGGGCGAGGCTTTTTTGATAGGACGAGCGGAGCAGCGCCTCTTCGCCGTGCATCCCGTCCCTGTACCGGGGGCCGGCCGTGTGAATGACGTATTTTGCAGGCAGGGCAAAACCCGGCGTGATGACGGAAGCGCCCGTCTCAATGGGCGCCAGCTTGTCGCAGGCCGCCTGCAGCTCCCGACTTCCGGCGGCGCGAAATATGGCGCCGCAGACGCCGCCGCCCTGCAAGAGATGCTCGTTGGCCGCGTTCACAATGGCGTCGACCCGCATTTTTGTAATATCCTGACGGACAATCGTTAAAGGCATGGTTTCCCTCCCGAAATCATTCTTCCCGTAAGTCGTCTTTGTCCCAATTCGCGGGATTATTGATGATGTATTCCGCGATGTGAGCGTATTCGGCCTCATCGCGGATAATGCGTTCGTAATAATTGCGTTGCCATAATCGCTTGTTAAATGATGACCAATTCTCTTGTTTTACGCCGTCCGCATATCGTTTCGTCGTCAGTGTTTTGATACGGTGAACAATATCATTCAACGACAATCTCGTAGGGGCAACCCCCTGTGGTTGCCCCGCACATTCGGGCGATTGCCTATTTTCAGGGCAGGCACGGGGGCCTGCCCCTACGATTTCTATGATCAGGTGGATATGGTTTTGCATTATCGTATATTTGCCTAGTCGGATGCCGTCATAATGGTTTGGCATTTCATCCAACACCGATTTTATCATCTTGCCTGCACCATTCAACGTCATCCCTTCATTCATAATCTCCCCAAACAGACATCTGCGGTCCTGCACGCAAATCGTCACGAAGTACGCCCCGTTCTGCGCATAATCATAGCTTTTTAATCTGACGCTTCTGCGATGGTGTATATCAGGATTGTATCTCATCCCAACCTCCGCTGGTTTGGTTTATTGCATCAAAAAACAAAATTATTGGGATTTGTAGGGGCAACCCCCTGTGGTTGCCCCGCACATTCGGGCGATTGCCTATTTTCAGGGCAGGCACGGGGGCCTGCCCCTACGGTTGGTTTTATCTCTATTGACAAAATTATCGCGGATTACTGTCTTCTTTACTATTATACACGATCCGCTCTCGCTTTTCAATCAGAACTTCCCCTCATCTCCCCCGCCATTTTTATTTTTTTTGTAATTTTCCGAATTTTGTGCTATAATACTATTACCCCGTTTTTTCTTTGCGGGTTCAGAGGAGGCCATATGAAAAAGAGAGTCCTGTTATATACAGCTTTTCTGGTGTGCTCATTTTTCATTTTCTCTTCCCGGTACGACACGTACCGCTTAAAGGCAGCCAATTACCAAAAATTTTACGCGAATATCAGAGCGCAATTGGACGAAAGAGAACGCCGGGAAGTCAAAGCGCAACCGGAGAAAATAAAAGAAGAAAAGAATCCCGCCGCGCCGGACTTTTTTGTATTTCACGCCGGAACATCGGTGAAAAAGCCCTCGGGGCCGAATCCCGTGCGTCTGGTCAGCACCCAGGACAAGTATTTCCGGACCATTGTCGTGAAAGCGGGCAAACCCAAATTCGTCGCCAAGGTCAAGGACCTGAAGCCCAGAGCGGGAAAAAGCAGAAAAGCGGTCTTTATCGATACGCTGGTGCCCATTATTGAAGATATCCACAAGGACATCAAGCTGACGCGCACCCGGGTCGAGAAAATCGCCAAAAAAGGCAGCCGGAGCAAGAGCGACGAAATTTTCCTCAAGGAGCTCTTCCTCTTGTATAAAGTCGAAGGAAACAGCATCGCCAAATTGCTGGACAAGCTCGTCATCGTACCGACGTCCCTTGTGCTGGCCCAGGCGTCCCTCGAGAGCGGTTGGGGAACTTCCCAGATCGCCGTCGGCGCCAACAATCTCTTCGGAATGAAATCCTTTTCCCGGGACGGGCGCGGCTACAAGATGGGAAAGAGCTACTACAAGCGCTATGATTCCATCAAGGATTCCGTCGAGGATTACATGCTGACTCTGGCCCGACACAGGGCCTACGGCAGTCTGCGCAACGCCATCATCAAGGGGGAAAATTCCACCGAGCTCGTGCGCCATCTGAACAACTATTCCGAGCTCAAGGCCGAATACGGCCGGAAGGTCGGGCAGGTCATCCGGGCAAACAATCTGTATTCCTACGACGCATAGCGCGCAGATACATTTTTCTCTTGACGTTCACGGCCGAATAGGTTATAATATATGAACGAACTTTAAAATATTTTAAAACGAGGGAGGTATACCATGCACGTGATAGATAAGGATGCCTGCATCGCCTGCGGCGCCTGTGAAGGAACATGTCCCGTCGGCGCCATTGCGGCCACTGACGACGGCAAATACGGAATCAGCGACGCTTGCATTGACTGCGGCGCCTGTGCCGGCGGATGTCCCGTTTCGGCAATAAAAGCGCAATAAGGCAAAACAAGAGGAGCCGGTCGGCTCCTTTTCACTTGGAGGAGTGATCATGTGGCGGGATATGGGCTGGTATCTCGAATCGGAAGAATTTCTAAGTCTGGGCGCGAGGGCTGTCTTTACGGGGAAGGCCTTCGGCGACGCCAAAAGTCCGGAAACGACGCGACTCCGGGAGCTGCCCGGAATCGGGGAGAAAGCGCTTTGCGCGGGACATCAGGTCCACGGGGAGCAAATCACGGTCGTGGACGAACCCGGACCGCTTTATCGCGAGGACAATGACGGCTTCCTCACGAACCGGGACGACGTCGTCCTCTATACGAAATACGCCGACTGCCTGCCGGTTTTTTTGCTGGACCCCGCGACAGGCGCCATGGGCGTCGTCCATTCGGGATGGAAGGGCTCTTTTGCCGCCGTCGGTCTTTCGGCCCTGCGTCTCATGGAGCGGCGCTACGGAAGCAAAATATCCGATATCCGCATCTTGTTCGGGATCGGGATAGCCGGTCGCAACTACGTGGTTTCCGGAGATTTCCGCGGGCTTTTTGCCGGAAAATTTCCGCCTGCCGTGACCGGAGAGGCCTTTTCTTTCCGGGAGGGAAAAATTTTCTTTGACAACCAGACGTTCAACCGCCTGCTCTTTCGGGAGGCTGGAGTCCCTTCCGCCCATATTTTCACGAATTCCCTCTGCGTCTATGACGATCCCCGCTTTTTCTCCTATCGTCGGGAAAAAGAAAATCCCGGACGAAACGCCGGGATTATTTATCGCCTGTAGGCTCCAGGGCCACGAGCAGGATATTTTTCATGTTTGCGAGCCGCTCCCGGATTTCAGCCGGGAGTTTTACTTTACAGCTGATTTTGTCGCCGTAGCCCCGTTCAATGATCTCAACGCGCTCGTCTTTGAGGAGGGCTTCCGCTTCCCCGGCCCTGTCGTAGGGAAATTCTACAATATATGTCCATTTTTGAATAAATTCGACGGGTCCGGCGGCTTCTACCGCCAATTTCGCGCAGCGGGCGTAACTTCTGACCAATCCCCCCGCGCCCAGTTTGACGCCGCCGAAGTAGCGGGTCGCCACGACGACCACATTTTCGACGCCCATATAACCCAGCACGTCGCCCATGGGTTTGCCGGCGGTTCCGGAAGGTTCGCCGTCATCGTCGACGCGGTAATATTCCTGCCCCCGCTCCGTGACCTTCCAGGCGCTGCAATGGTGCGTGGCGTCGGGATATCTGGTCCGGACGGCGGCGACGAAGGCCTCGGCTTCGGCCCTCGTGGAAACGGGACCGATGGATCCGATGAACTTCGATTTTTTCTCTTCAAAGGAGATTTCGGCTGCGTTTTTTACGCTTTTCATAGGGCATCATGTATCCTTTTGCGCTTTTCCGCGGATCACAAGACCCGTCCCGCGAAAGCGCATATTTTCATTCCGGTACTTGATCCAAAGGATCAGGGCGAAGCAGAGGCCGTAAAAGAGATACAAGAGCAGAGGCGAGGCCGGACTTTGGACCGGCAGGGTAAGCCAGGGCAATTTGCTCAAGGCCCCCAAAAGCCCCGTAAAGACTTTGAAGACAAGTTCCGCGGGCCACAGCAAAAGAAAGCCGAGACCGAAGTTTTGCAGCATGAGGCAGCCGAAGGCCAGAGAAATATAGAGACTCCCCAGGGGAAGCATGACGAGATTGCTGAAGAGCGCCAGAAACGGTAACGCGCCGAATTCCCAGACCATGACCGGCGTGAGAAACAGCTGGATCACAAGCGTCAGGAGAAAAAGGTCGATCCACCTGGACTTTTTCGGATAAACCCGCTCCTTGATCCGGGGAAAGACGCTGACAATGGCCACTACGGCCAGATAGGAGAGCTTGAGGGACGTCTCGCCGGCGCTCAGGGGATCCGCGAACATACTCCAAAGAAAGGATGCGCAGAGGGATTTTTCCGCGTCCACATTTTCGTAGAAGATCTTTCCGGCTATGGTCACGAGCACCATGATATAGGCCCGGGAAAGAGAGGGCGAATTTTTCACGCCCGCGAAATAGAGCGTGATCGCCAGAAGGGCCAGAAGATAGCGCTTTCTGCGCATAAGCGGCAGTTTCCCGGCCCCGAAGAGGATAAAAGAAAACACGATCCCGATATGAAGCCCCGAAAGCGCCAGCAAATGCGAGGTTCCCGTGTAGGAAAACTTCTCCCGGGTCCCCCGGTCAAGGCGGCTCGTGTCGCCCAAGACCACGGCCATATAGAGATTCCGGAAATCAATGGGGGCCTTCTCCAAAAGCGCTTCCGCCCTGGCGGTAAAATAACGGGAAAGGGCGTTGGGCGGAATCTCTGTCGCCGAACTTTTCTCTATGGTGTATGTCCGGATTCCGTGAAAGTCTTCTATTTTCGTAATCGTTCCCTCAAGCGCGTATCGCCCGTCCCGCAAATATCCGACCTTGGCGTAGCTTTTGCGCCGGGGGGCTTTGCCGTCCAGCCGGACGATCCGCCCGCGCCCCTCAAGGAGTTCCAGGCCTATGCTTACGCGGTCGCCTGTCGCATATTCGCCGAAATTGACAAAGGTCAGGATCCGGAAAGCGAGGAGCAGTGGAAAAATCACCGTCGCCGCTTTATTTTTCCCGGAAAAACACGCCCCGCAAAGGCCCGCCGCAAGGCAGACCGCTATCCCCGCCCGGGGGCCGCCGGCCTGAAAGGCGCATAGGGTAAAAAAGCACTCCAATGACAGCACATAAATCAGTTCCATCGTACGACCATCCTTTTATTTTTTAATCTCTATAAATATAGTAGAATATAAACGAAACGGCGAATGACGCGGCTGAGACGAGCATTGTGAGATAAATGCCGCTTTTTTCGACCGTGTGGCCGACGCCGGTTATCGCTTCCCGCAGGCCAGCGCTGCCTCCGGAAACCAAGAGGATCGGCAGGATCAGGATCGAGAGCATAAAGGCCATTTTTAAAAAGAAACCCTGGATTCCGAAGCAGACCCCTTCGATGTGTTGCCCGCTCGTTTGGCTGATCTTTGAGCCGATTTCGCTCAACATGGCCGGCGGGAAGATGAAAGCCGCCCCCGCGATGGGGATGCCCATCAGGGCAAAGAGGACAAAACCGAAGGAGACCGGAAGAAATTTTCCCAGAAAGAACAGCATGGCGGTAAAGATGACCAAAAGCGTAAGACATGCCAGCATGACCCGCCGGTAGCCGTATTTGGCCGAGAGCTTGTTTGTCGGGTAGAAAAAGAGCGCCGACATGCCGAAAAGAATCGCCGACGCCAAGGTGATGGCGCCCTTGCCGTAGCCCATGATGTCCTCCACAATATAATTCATGGCGGCCCTGAGGTTGTTGAAACCCACGAAAAAGAACAGGAGCCCAAAGAGATACAGCACAAAAGCTCTGTTTCGGAAGGCGATTTTGAGCGTATCCCGAAAATTGGCCTCGTTGGTCCCTCCTGTGGAATACTTGTTTTCGGGAACGAGAAAGACCGTCACGAGCCCGCCCGCGAGGCAGAGTACGCAAAGGATCATGACCATGCCCCGGACGCCCCGGGTCACGTCCCCTTTGCCCAGAGTCTTGATCAGAACGCCGGGGAGGATCATGGCCACGGCCGTATAGACCAGCCGGAAAATGGACTGCCACGTCGAGAGGTTGAGCCTCGTTTCTTTGGTATTACCGATCTCCGGAATCAGCGCGTTATAAGGGGCCCCAACGATCGTATAAAACGTAAAAAACAGCGATCCCGTGATCGCGAGATAGATAAAGCTCGTGATTTCCCTGCCCACCGGCGGATAAAAAAAGGCCAGCGTCGTCAAAACCAGCGGGAGGATGCCAACGGCCACAAAGGGAATCCGCCGCCCCCAGCGGCTGTGAAAGCGGTCGGAGGCGTAGCCCACGACGGGGTCCGTGACCATATCGACGAAGCGGGAGATCACCAGGGCCAGCGAGATCAGGAGCGGGGCCATGACGGGCTTCAATCCCGAATTTTCCGGCGGCAGATAAAAATACAGCAGCCATTGGGAAAAAATCTGGTCCACGATGGCGTAACTGACGCCGACGCCGTAGAAAATCTGTATGCTGCGCGGTAAAATTTTCGTTTCCGTTGCCTGCATGGAAAACACCATCCTTTTTATTGTTCTTTCCATATCATGTGATAGAATATTTCGGATTTTCTGGAAAAATTGATCAAATCAATCCGTGATCCGGAAAATTTCCTGGTGCAATTCTGCCATGTCGTGAGGATCTTTTCATTGCCGGTTTTTTTCAGCGCGTTGAGATAGCTCCGGCCCCGCTCGTTGTACCGCAATACGCGGACATAAGGGATTTCCGTCCGGGCCGCGGCCGTTACGGCCTTGGTGAGACCCAAAAGCGCGTGAATCAAAATGCGCTGCGTTCGCGCGGCCGTGTAGCGCTTCGTTCGCACGGCTTCAAAAAAAGCGGGAAAAGCCTGGTGTTTTTTGGCCGCCGCCGCAAGCCGGTTTTCAAAGCCTTCCTCCATATCCTGGATTTCCCCAAGGAGTCCGGGATCGGAGAGGATCCGGTAGCGGAGCAGCGGATAGCAGGCGTTGAGATCGACCAGAAGGCCCCGGTGGCCTGAGTTCATGAGGACGCGTGCCGTTTCTTCGGGGACGTAAGCGTTGTCATAGTCCCCTGCCGCGATCCTGGCCCGGATTTCCGAACTGCTTGTGATCCCGTCCCGTACATCGGCCGACGATTCCCGCCGCTCGATTCTTTTTACGGGAATGAGCGCCATGGGTTTCCCGTGGGCGCGGGCGGCGCGGATATACTCGACGCCCAAAATGTCGTTTGCCTCCAAGCTCGCCTCCGTTTCCAGAGCCAGCGCGTACGCCTTGGGAAAAGATAAACCTTCTTTGAGCCTTTGCCTGAGCTTTTCCCGGAAGCGAACCGTTTCCGTCCGGGCCGCGACGCTTCCCAGAAGGGCCCGATCGTTGCATTCGGAGCCGAAGACGATCCGTCCGCAACCCAGTTCCCCGAGGATGCCTACGGCCCCCCAGGCGAAGATTTCCGCCGTTTGCGTCGAATAAAAAGGCGGGAGTTCCGCGACGAGATCGACCCCCGCGGCTATGGCAAGGTCCGCCCGCTTTTCCTTGGGCAGCAGGGCCGGTTCCCCCCGCTGGACATAATCCCCGCTCATGACGGCTGCCATTACCGCGTCCGGGGCAAGCTCCCGGGCTTTTTGCAGATGCAGGGCGTGCCCGTTGTGAAAGGGGTTGTATTCGACGATAAGGCCCGTGGCTTCCATGTTTCCTCCCGGAGGCGATTGCTTTACGGATTCATTATAGCATATTTTTCGTCTTTTGTAGACGAATTCTTTCAAATAAAAAGCCGGTCTCTTTCGAAGAACCGGCTTATGTAAGCGGTATTGGTAGCCCCAAGGGGAGTCAAACCCCTGTCTGCAGAGTGAGAATCTGCCGTCCTGATCGCTAGACTATGGGGCCGGTTGAGAAAAAATTTCCAGCGAATACTATTATACACGATTTTTGGGATTTTGTAAAACCTTTTCTTTGAAAATTTTGCCGAATTTCGCTTTTTTTTTGCTTTTTTCCTTATTTCAGCGCGCCGTGGCTGATAAAGCCGTCGATCTCGGCGTCGGTGTAAGAAAATCCCCGCAGGACTTCCCGGGTCTCTCCCAGGGAGGCCGCTCTGCCCGCGTGGACATAGCTTGCCGGCGTTTCCGAAAACTTGAAGGGGCTTCCGATCTGCCGCACGGTTCCGCCGCCCTCGACGGGGACGTCAACGACCATTTGCCGCTCCCGGGCGAGCCTGCTTTCAAAGACTTCGTTGAGATCGAGGACGGGCTCGAAGCAGCAATCGGCGTCGGCCATGAGGGTCTTCCACTCGGCGAGGGTCTTCCCTTTGATGATCGCCCGGATTTCCGCCTTTACCGCGGGATCCCCCTCGATATTGCTGTCCGCCCATTCGTCATGGCCCAGGCGCTTGCAGAATTCCCGCTTGAATTTTTCCTCGAGGCCGCCGAAGCTTACGGTTTTGCCGTCTTTGGTGGCATAATTGTCATAGATGGTCCCGCCGTTCAAAAGCGCCGCGCCCGGCTTCGGGGCCTGCCCCGTCACGAGGCACGCCGCCCCTTCGATGGCGTTCAAGGCCATGACGCCGTCCGTCATGGAGATATCGATAAATTGCCCTTTTCCGGTTTCCATCCGATGGATCACGGCCGCCAGGATACCGATTATCGCATTACAGGAGCCCCCCGCCAGATCGGCGATCTGGATTCCCGTCAACTGCGGCGCCATGTCTCCCGTTCCGGAATACCCGGAAACGCCGCCCAATGCCAGATAATTGATATCGTGCCCTGCCCTTTGCGACATGGAATTTCCATGCCCGTAGCCCGTTATGGAGCAATAGATCAGCCCCGGTTGTATGGCCGACAGGGTGTCGTAGTCCAACCCGAGACGTTTCATCACCCCCGGACGAAACTGCTCAATGAGGATATCGTAGTCCTGAATCAGGCGCTTGACGATCTCCACGGCCTCGGGTTCCCTGAGGTTCAGAAGAATCGAGCGCTTGTTCCGGTTGAGCTGGGCCGTCACCGCCGAACACCCGTTTTCCGCGATCAGGGGCGGCTGCCGCTCCAGAATATCCTGTCTCGTCCCTGTGGTCACCCGCAACACCTCCGCCCCCAGGTCCCCCAAGTGCATGGTTGCCAGGGGTCCGGGCAAAAGCGTTGAAAAATCAAGGATTTTTAAATTTTGTAATGCTTTTCCCATTTCATGATTACCTCCCTTTAAAATGCCCCCCAAAAAAAACAATAGACCCGTCTGCGCAAGTCTATTGTCTCTAAAAAGTATTCTATCATTAAAGCGTGTGAGAGCAGGTATATGCCGGTTTATATTCCCGCCCGATACCGGTTTTGCGCTTTAATTTGTTTCTTTTCCGATTGCGTTGACTTTCGCCGCCAGTCTGGATTTTCTCCTGGACGCTGTATTTTTCTTGAGTATGCCTTTGCTGACCGCTTTGTCCAGCTCTTTGTAAGCGACGGACAGCGCTTTGTTGGACGCTTCGGTATCGTTTGTCTCAATGGCCGCCACTACTTTTTTCGCCATGGTTTTCACTCTCGTCTTCACTGACTGGTTCCGCTCCCGGTGCTTTTCTGCGACGAGAATTCTCTTTTTCGCGGATTTGGAATGTGCCAAAATAAACCTCCTGATGATTCGCAATTTCTACATAACGTCATAAAACAAACAAATCTCAATATTTGCCTGTTTTAAGTTACAAAGAAACACTTTTTGTACAATGGACCATTAGTATTTTAGCATATTTTTCGGAAAATGTAAACTTTTTTTCGCGGTCAAGATCTTCTTAGCGGACAAATTCCTCGATCCGGTCAAAGGCCTCCTTCATGAGACCGAGGTCCAGGGTGCAGGCGATCCTGACAAAACCGGGCGTTCCGAAGCCCGCGCCGTCGATGACGTTCACATTGTATTTCCGGAAGAGCTCGTCGGAAAATTCCGTTCCGGACATGCCGGTCCCCCTGACGTCGGGGAAGAGGTAAATGCCGCCTTGGCTCTTGAAGCATTTCAGCTTGGGCATTTTGGCGATTCTGTCGTAGCAGTAGTCTATCCTTTCGCGAAAAATGGGGACGTTCTTCGCCCGAATCCGCTCATAGTCCAGCATGGCGTGGTAGGCGGCCCTTTGGGAAGGCGCCGGCGCGCTGTAGACCATGGGTTCGTTGGCGTATTCCATGACTTCGACGAGCCTGTCCACGACGGAGATCACGTAGCCGACCCGCCAGCCGGTCATGGCGAAATTCTTGCTGTAGCTGCAGACGGAGATGCAGCGGTCCTGCATACCCTCTATGGTAATGGCGGGGATAAAAGCCGTGTCGTAGGAATAATAGTCATAGACCTCGTCGGCGATAACCAGCAGATCATATTTGACGGCCAGATCCCGGAGGATCTCGAGGCTCTGTCGGCTGTAGCAGACGCCCGAAGGATTGCCCGGCGTATTCATGACGATGGCCTTGGTCTTCGGCGTAACGGCAGCTTCGATATCTTCCCTGACGAGCTGGAAGTTGTTTTCGAATTTTGTCTGGACAACGACGGGCGTTCCGCCGTTTGCTTTGATTTGCAGCGCGTAGAGGGGAAAATAGGGCGCCAGCAGAATGACTTCGTCGCCGGGGTTCATGATGGCCAGCATGGTCAGGTACAGACCGTGGGAGGCGCTCGTCGTGACGAAGATGTCTTTGGGCTCAAATTCATAGTTCGTAAAACATTTTTTGTGGTAGTCGCTGATAAGTTTCCGCAGATCCATGAGCCCCTGCGGGTCCGTATAGTGCGTATAGCCCGCCTTGGCGTCGGCCATGGCCTTTTCGATGACAATCTCGTCTGTGGTGATGTCGAGATCCCCGATCCCGAGATTGATAAAGGGCAGTTTGCTTTCCGTTTTCCTGGCGCTCCCCATGGGCCTCGCCAGCACGGCAAATTTGTCTGATATGATCGATCGCATGTGTTCCCTCCGTAAAACAAGGTAAGTGGTCGGGCGGAAGCGTCCGCCCGACCTTTCTGTTATGATTTCCTTTTGTTCCGTTTCAGATCTTATATTTTTCCCGCAATTTCTTGACCGTCCCGTCGTCGATCAGGCTCTGCAGGGCCTTATTGATTTTCTCCAGGAGCTCCGGATTGCTTTTTACGACGGCAATGGCCTTGTCTTCCTGCTGCAATACGCCCACATACAGCGTCTTGGTCTTGTTGTTTTCATAATATTCCTTGGCCACGGACTCGTCCATAACGATGGCGTCCACTTTTCCAGCGATCAGAGCCATCAGGGCGGCGGTGTTGCTGTCATAGGACATTACCTTGGAATCCTTGATCTTTTTGGCGGCCGCTTCTTTCGTGGTGCCGAGCTCCGCGCCGTAGGTCTTTCCTTCGAGATCCTTGGGATCCATGCTCTTGATGGGATTGATCGTGTTCGTCAGAATCGCCGCCGGCGAGGAAAGATAGGGGATCGAGAAGTTCACGTTTTTCGCTCTTTCTTCGGTAATGCTCATGCCGGCGATGGCGACGTCAATGGTTCCCGTCTGCATGGCGGGAATGATGCCCTTGAATTCCCTGTTGTCCCACTTGTACTTGAAGCCCGCCCGTTCGGCCACGAGCTCGATCAGGTCGGCGTCAAAACCGCTGATTTTATTGTTTTCGATGTATTCGAAGGGCGGATATTCCGCGTTGGTCCCCACGATGTACACCTTGTCGTCAGCCATGAGCGCGCCGCTAAAAACGACCAGCAACAGCATAAACAGTTTTACAATCTTCTTCATGATAACCTCCGTCTGTGATAGAATTTAAGATAAAAAAACACCAATTCCTCTCATAGAATCAGTGTCGGGTACACAAGATCAACGTCGTTTCCGGATGAAAAAAACGCAAAGAAGACACCGCATCTAATCGAGGATCCTCAGATAAGCGGACCTGTTGTGAACTGCCTTCCTGCGCCTTGCCGTCATGATGTTCCTCCCAAAATGGAAATTTTTTGTCATTTCCGAATAATAGGGATTATAGCCGATCTTTATTTTTTTGTCAATACTTTTATAAAATTTTTCCCCGGGTTTTCCCCAAGTTGTATAAAATCCGGTGAAAAATGCTCAAAAACGAAACAGGTTTGAAAAAAAATTGCGGGAATAATACGGAAACAGTTGACAATTTTCCGTTTCTGTATTATAATGGCAAAATAGTTATTCTTTCATAATTCACATTGATAAACTTTTGTTACACGCGTACCAATTTTAAGGCAATTTTTTACATCTGCACAGGTTTACTTCAAAATTTTACATCATGTAGTGAGGAGGGTTTATTTTATGGCAGTAGAAGCAGTACAGAAAAAATCTGTTCTCGACAGATTTTTGAGCGCCGTGGAACGGGTGGGAAACAAATTGCCCGATTCCAACTTGTTGTTTATTTTGCTGGCCCTGGCGGTCGCGGTAATTTCAGCGATCTGCGCGGCGGCCAATGTTTCCGCCATTCATCCGGCCACAGGGGCCGAGATCAAGGCATGGAGCATTTTGACCAAAGAGGGCATCCGCTGGGCCATCAAGGCCACATTGGTGAATTTCACCGGATTCGCGCCTCTGGGCGTCGTAATGGTCGCTCTGGTCGGCACCGGCATTGCCGAAAAAAGCAACTTTTTGACGGTATTTATGAGTAAAATCCTTGGATCCGCGCCGCCGAAACTGGTGACGGCCGCGATCATATTCGTGTCCATCAACGGAAATATGGCCGGCGACTCGGCGTTCGTATTCATGCCGCCTCTGGCCGCCGTCGTGTTCCTGGGTCTCGGAAGATCTCCGATGCTCGGCATGTACATCGCCTTCGGATCCGTTGCGGCAGGATTCTGCGCGAATCTCTTCATCAACGGCCTTGATTTCCTCATTGCGCCGCTGACCGCCCAGGCCGCCAAGTTCATCGACCCGGCCTATGAGACCACAGCCGCCAACAACTGGTATTATCTGATCGTTTCCTGTATCCTTTTGACCATCGTGGGGACCCTTGTGGCCGAGTACTTCCTGGCCCCCCGCTTTGAAGGCGTGGACATCAGCAAATACAATTTCGACAAATCCATGCTCAACTTGACGCCCCAGCAGCAGAAAGGACTCAAATGGGCGATTATTTCCCTTGTTCTCGCGATCCTTCTGATCGTTGTCCTCTGTATCGGCAAAGAAGCGCTTTTACGGGATGAAAACGGCTCCCTGATTTCTCTGGGATCCACGCTGATGGCGGGGCTTCTGGTTGTGACGACGTTCCTCTTCTTTGTCCCCAGCGCCGTGTACGGCTTCGTATCGGGACAGTACAAGAGCCACAGGGATCTCTTCAACAGCATGACCGAGGCTTTCAAAGACATGGCCCCCTACGTAATGCTCTGTATCTTCTGCGGACAGTTTACCGCTTACTTCAACAAGAGCAACCTCGGCGCCATCCTGGCCATCAAGAGCGCGGAGCTGCTCCAGCCCGTAAAACAATATCCGATTCCGCTTTTGGTGGGTATCGTTATCATTTCCTGCATCGTCAACCTCTTTATCGGTTCCTCCTCGGCCAAATGGACCATCCTGGCCCCGGTATTCGTACCGATGATGATGATCCTGGGCTACGACCCGTCTTTGACCCAGATCGCCTACAGAATGGGCGACTCCATCACGAATCCGCTGTCCGTGCTCTTCCCCTATTTCCCGATTCTCTTGGGAATCGCGCGGCGCTATGAGAAAGAAACCGGCGTCGGCAGCATTGTGGCCAACATGATCCCGATTTCCTTCTGTTTCGGCGTGACCTGGATCGTGCTGCTCATTATCTGGGTGGTCTTCAAACTGCCGCTGGGACCCGGCGGACAGTTGTTCCTGCCGAACTTCCAGGCTTTGCTTTCGGCGTTCCACTTTGCGTAAGGTCTGCCGGACGCTTGCGCTGTCAAGTCGTGTAAGATTCAATTGAGCATAGCGCATCAATTGCCGGGGGATGTTCTTCGAGCCTTTCCCGGCAATTTTTGTGCATTTACCCCACAGGAGGACAATGGACATCAAACAATTGGCGGAAAAATACGAAAACTGGATCATCGGGCGCAGGCGCTGGTATCACGCCCATCCCGAACTGACCCGATACGAAGAAAAAACAACGGCGGCTCTGCTCGCTGATATGCGTGAAATGGGCATTACGGATATACAGCCCTTTAAGGAGGGCTGGCACGGCTTTATTGCCGCGATAAAGGGAAGGGGGCCCGGCGGGACTGTCATGCTCAGGGCCGATATCGACGCCCTTCCCGTAAAAGAAGAGACCGGATTGCCTTTTGCCTCTGAAAACGAGGGAAAAATGCACGCCTGCGGTCACGACGCCCATATGGCCATGCTTCTGGGCGCGGCAAAAATTCTCCGGGACATCCGGGATGAATTTCCGGGGACCGTGAAGCTTCTGTTTCAGCCCGCGGAGGAATGGGGACTGGGCGCGCCGGAAGTCATGCGGCAGGGAGGACTCGAGGGCGTAGACGCCCTCTATGGCGTTCATGTCTGGTCAAGTCTGCCGGCCCTCGCGTTCAATTTTGAATCCGGAGACCGGATGGCGGGCGCGGGTAAGGGAAGCATCGTCATCAAGGGGGCTGGCGCCCACGGATCCGCCCCCCATCTGGGCCACGACGCCATTGTGGCCGCAAGCGCCGTAGTCATGGGGATCCAGACGATTGTGAGCCGTATGCGGGATCCGCTGAAGCCGCTTGTGGTCGGCGTCGGTACCATAGAAGGCGGCGAGGGTTACAACATCATTCCCTCCCGCGTGGAAATGAGTCTCACGATTCGTTTTTACGACGAGACCCTCGGCAGAGCCGTCGGAGAAATGATCCGGGACGTGGCGGAAAGGACAGCCAAAGCCTACGGCTGCGAGGCGGAAGTCAGCTATCATTTCGGCGTAAAGCCTCTTAAAAACAGCGCCGCCAATCTTGTCCGGATCGCGCAAGACGCGGTTACCAAACTGTACGGGGAAGAGAGTTTGCTTCCCATGGAAAAGCTCACGAGCTCGGAAGATTTTGCCAACTACGGGGAAAAAGTTCCCTATGTCTTCGGTTTTGTGGGCGTACAGAGCCCCGATGTCCCGGGTTCGGAGCAAAACAACCACAACAAGTGTTTCACGGTGGACGAGCGAATCCTCTCGCGGGGGGCTGCGGTCGCGGCGCAGTTCGCGCGGGATTATCTCAAAGAAAGCGGGGTGGAAAAATGACGGATATCGGAAAACTCGCCGGAGTGGCGAAAGATTATATCATTGAGCGGAGACGCTGGTACCACAGTCATCCGGAGCTCTCCTTCAAGGAAGAAAAAACCACGGAGGCCATAATTTCTGATCTCAAGGCCCTCGGCATTACGGAAATCACGCCCATGACCGGCGGCTGGTACGGCTGCGTCGGCGTCATCGAAGGGAGAAAAGAGGGCCCCACGGTACTGCTGCGGGCGGATATCGACGCCCTTCCGGTCACGGAAGAAAGCGGGTTGCCCTACGCCTCACAAAATCCAGGCGTTATGCACGCCTGCGGGCATGATACGCATATCGCCATGCTCCTGGGCGCGGCCAAAATCCTGCAAAGCGTCCGGGCGGAACTCCCGGGCAGGGTAAAGCTCCTGTTTCAGCCGGCCGAAGAATTTGTCAGCGGCGCCAAGGAAGTCATCCGGCAGGGATTTTTGGACGACGTGAACGCCTGCTACGGCGTACACATCAACTCGGTCCTGCCCTCGGGGGCCTTTGATTTTTGTGAAGGGGAGCGCATGGCCGCCGGAGACGGTCTGAAGATTACCGTGGAAGGCATGAGCGCCCACGGGTCGGCCCCTCATCTGGGCCATGACGCCATCGTGGCGGCGGGCGCGATCATCGGCGGCGTTCAGGCCGTCGTCAGTCGCTTCAACAACCCGCTTTCCCCTCTTGTCGTCACACTGGGGACGATCCACGGCGGGCAGCGGGCCAACATTATCCCCCAAAAAGTCGTTATGGAAGGGACCGTCCGCTATTTCGACCGGAATCTAATGACCAAGGTCATCGACGAAATCAAACAGGTGACGGAAAACATGGCCGCCGCCTACGGTTGCGCGGGATCTGTGGAGTACAGGCACGGCGTCGATCCCCTGAGCAATACGGACAAGCGTCTTGTGGAGCTTGCCCGAGGGGCCGTCACGAAACTTTTCGGGAAGGACAAGCTCATTGACCTTGAAAAAAATACCGGCGGGGAAGATTTTTCCTTTTATATGGACAAGGTCCCCGGCGTTTTCGGCAATGTGGGGGCAAGATCCGACGCGATTCCCGAGTCGGCCCTGAGCCTTCATCACGAAAAATTCTCGCCCGACGAGGAGGCCCTCGCCAAAGGCGCGGCGGTGGCGGCGCAATTTGCCGTGGATTACCTCGCGGCCGGAAAATAATCCGCAAAAATATTCTTTGCCGACTATTGAATTCTCAGCCAAAGTGTTATAAAATTTTAGAAGAAAAGAAAAAGCAAGGGGGAGTATTATACTGAAAAACACATGAGGAGGCTGTATGAAATTTTTATTCGCGTCGGATTCATTCAAAGGAACGCTCTCGTCGGAAAAAATCATCGAACTCTTGAACATAGCGGCAAAAAAAGTCTTCCCCCAATGTGAGACGGCCGGGGTACTGATCGCCGACGGCGGCGAAGGGACTGTGGAAGCCGTCATCAAGAACACGAAGGGGAAAATGGTCTCCCTCGAGGTTCACGGACCCCTGATGGAACTCAGGAAGTCCTATTACGGGGAAATCAACGAAAAGGAAGCGATCATCGAAATGGCGGCGGCTTCAGGCCTTCCCATGGTTCCGCCCGAAAAGCGCAATCCGCTCCTGACGACAACCTGCGGGACGGGGGAATTGATCAAGACCGCCCTTGACAAGGGCTTCCGGGATATCGCCATCGCCATCGGCGGGAGCGCCACCAACGACGGCGGCATGGGGGCCATGAGGGCGCTTGGCGTCAGATTTCTGGACGCGGAGGGAAAGGAACTGGAAGGAACGGGACAGGATCTGGAAAAGGTCCGGGATATTGATCTGAGCGGGATTCATCCGGCCGTGGCGGAGACAAAATTCACGGTCATGTGCGACGTCAACAATCCGCTGACCGGCGAAAGGGGGGCCACATTCACCTTCGGCAAACAGAAGGGCGGGACCCCGGAAATCTTGAAGCGGCTCGAAAGCGGCATGATCAACTACGCCGGGGTTGTGCTCGCCAAGACCGGCGTCGACGTGGACAAAATTCCGGGCGCGGGCGCTGCGGGAGGCCTCGGGGCGGCCCTTTGCGTTTTTCTCAAGGCAACGCTCAAATCGGGGATCGAAACGGTCCTTGACCTCATTCATTTCGACGAACTGCTCAACGATACGGATCTCGTCATTACCGGAGAAGGGCGCATCGACTGGCAGTCGGCCTTCGGCAAGGTTCCCAGCGGCATCGGCAAGCGCTGTCGGGCGAAAAACGTGCCGGTCGTAGCCGTCGTCGGCGGTATGGGCGACGGGGCGACGGATATTTACGAGCACGGCGTACATTCCATCGTGACGACGGTCAATACGCCCATGCCTCTCGAAGAGGCCCTGAACCGGGCCGAAGAGCTCTATCTCGACGCGGCGGAACGAACGTTCCGGGTGCTCAAGGCGGGCATGAACCTCAAAAAATAAGCAACGTGACTGAAAAAAAGCTGGCGATCACCGCCAGCCTTTTTTTCTTTCCACCGCTACGATACTGTCCACATTGTCGTTTTCAAGATCCGTCAGCAGGCGGTCCACATTGCCCGGCGCGGGCTTGTACCAGGCCTTTTTCCCGAAGTAGGTCTTGAGGTTTTCAGGGCCGAACTGCAAGCCGTAGCGGGCGTAGATTTCGTTTCTCAGCACATAGAGCTCCGCTCTCGAGCAGCTCTCGAGGTATTCCCTCGTGAAGCGCTCCTTGTCGCTGGGGAAGAGGTAATCCCCCGTCCAGCCATAGACGTCCTCCAACGTCGCCGGATCATAGAACCCGGCCGTCGCCTCTTGCCCGGCGGGTTTCGTGTCCGCTGCAGCCGTAATTTCTTCCACTTTCGCCTCTGTGGACGCAACGGCCGTTTCGACAGGCTTTTCTTCGCCCGCCGTCACCGCCACTGCGCCGTCTTTTTCCGCCGGCGCCGGGGAAGCGCTTTCTCCGGATGGGGTTTCAATTTTGACCGCTGCGGGTTCGGCGGATTTCACGTCAGCCGCGGGCGCCGTCTCCCCGGAAGGCTTTGTGTCCACGATCGCCGCCGCCGCTTCGGCGGGCTTCGTATCCGCCGCGGCGACCTCGATTTTCTTTGTCATGATTTCCGTGTAACCTACGGAATACTGCTCGAGATCCGGGCGCAAGTTGTTGAATTTTCCGACGAGGCCTTGGAATTTTGTCTGGGCCACGGCCTTGGTCCCGATATCGGTGGATGAGGCCAGCTCCAGCACGTCCGTGATCTCCGCAAAGAGGTCGATACAGGCGTCAAGACCGTTTTTCAACTTTTCATGGGATTCGGCGAAATCCGCCGGGGGCTTGAGTTCGTCAAATTTTTGGTGATGGGCTTTCAAGATTTCCCCGATATCCTTGGAGACGCTGAGATTTCTGGCGATGGCCGCGGGATCCTGATTTTTGATGTCGACGATGAGCTGCAGGGCCTTATTCAGGGAATTGGTCAGCGAGACGTCCATTTCCCGGATCGTCTCCCTGTAGGCTTCGAGCTGCTCCACGCCGGCGGTTTCTTTTTCCGTCGCCTGTGGCGTCATATTTTGTGCGTGCGCGAAAAAAGAAAAGAAAAGCAGGGTAAAACAGAAAAATTTTTTCATGATGCCTCCGTGTGTCCGGTCCGATGCGATATAACCGGTATTTGGGATTTGTCACACATTCTGCGCTGAATTGTTTCTGGTTATAGTCCATATTATACCAAAAAATCCGGATTCTGTAAAGTTCGGAAACAATTTTCTTTGGCTTTTCTTTCTTTAATTTTTAAGGCCTAGACGGTCCGTTCGTTTTTGGGTGACATTGTAAAATTCCCCCGCTTTCTGATTCTTTCCCTTGACCGCCATTGAAAAATCGTGATATAATAGTATAGATCCACGAGATTTATTTTACGCCGGTCGCAGGGAGGGATCGCAATGAACGGAATCATCCAGCTTTTCAAATTTATGACCCGCTTCCCCCTTTTCGGATCGACGCCGGAAAATGAGGGCGAGCTGGGCAAAAGCATGAAATTTTTCCCGCTGGTCGGCTTTGCCATCGGCGTCGTGTTATACATCTTTTTATGGATCCTGGCAAAACTTTTGCCGGGGGGTCATATTTTCGTGATCACGACGATTATCGCCGCAATCGGGGTGATGATCACCGGAGATATGCACCTGCGCGGGCTTGCCGCCACCTATGACAGCATATTCAAATACCGGAGCAGGCAGAAGATGCTGGACATGATGAAAGACGACGTGTCCATCGGGACAAACGGCGCTATGGCCCTGGGCATAGCCCTTTTGCTGAAAATCTTCCTGCTGGGGGCCATGCTGCCCAAATATCCGTCCCTGATCATGCTCGTTCCCGTGGCCGGAAGGCTCAACTGCGTCGTCAACTGCACGTATATCGGCGCGGCGAAAAATACGGGCAAGGCGAAACTTTTCGCGGACAATACCAAGGTCGCCGACCTCATGGCCGCCGTCCTGATCACCGTGGGCGTCGTTGCCGTATCGATGATCTTTGTGCCGTCCTTTGCCAACTACAGGCTCATCTTGTTTTTCCTGACCCTGTTCGCTTTCGCGGCCACGGTCATCGCCGGCTACCTGTTCGGCTACTGGATGAAAAAACGAATCGGCGGAATCACCGGCCATACGCTGGGCGCCGTCGTCGAGCAGAGCGAGGTGCTGTTTCTGCTCATAATCTATATGGTCCTCGCGGGGACATTCACCGGGTACTTGTAAAAACCGGGAGTACGGAATCATTTTCCACGATCCGGAAGTGAAAAATGGAGGGAAACAAAGGAAATGACGGTCATCGGCGCCGGATCCGGGAAAAATACCGGAAAGGCGGCTATGGGAGCTTTCTCGATTATGAGATCGTGGAGCTGCTCCTGACTTATTGCATCGGCAGAAAAGACGTGAAGCCCATCGCAAGGGCGCTCACGACGAAATACAAGCATATCGAGGACATCTTGCGGGCGGACGCGGCCGAGCTTTTGAAAATCGACGGCGTCGGGGAGAATACCGCCCTGTTTTTACGTTTGATCGGGGATATCGCGACCCGCCTCTACGGAGAACGACTTGCGGACGTGGATCTCGTCACGCTCAAAAACAAAAACGACTTGCTGGCTTTTTTGCGAGGCAATCTGGCCTTTTTCTCCGTCGAGAATTTTATGGTCATCTACCTCGACGTGAAAAACCGCATCTTGAAGCATGAGATCCTCTTTTCGGGGACCATCGACAAAAGCGCGGTCTACCCCAGGGAGATCATCCGGGAAGTCCTGAACCTTGAGGCAAAATCCGTGATTTTCGCCCACAACCACCCCTCGGGCGACGTGGAGCCTTCGACGAAGGATAAGGAATTCACGACCCACATGCACCGCGGTCTCAGGGAATTCGACATCGCGCTGCTGGATCACATCATTATTTCACGGGATTCCTATTTCAGCTTTCTGGAATACGGGACTCTCCGTTAAGGCAAAAAAGGAGGATTGAAAATCACATTGGAAGAGAGAAAACACGCGCCGTCCTACCACGGGCGAAATCCGGAACGGCAGGGGCCGAGGGCTGTGGAACGGCGTAAAACAGATAAAAACAGCGTTTTCAATATCGTCGGCGTCATCTTTGAGGTCACGCGGAAACGATATTATTTTGAAGTGGTCGATAACGGCGACTACAAGAAGGGGGACTATGTCATCGTGGACACGGTCCGGGGGCAGGAAATCGGCCTCCTCTATACGGACGTCATGCCCATGTCTGAGCAGCAACTGGTGCTTCCGCTGAAGCCTGTCCTCAAAAAAGCCAACCCCAAGGAAATGAAAAAATACGCCCAGCTGCGGGACGAGGCCAAGTCGGCCTTTCTCATTTGCAAGGAAAAGATCGCGGAACACCGCCTGCTGATGAAGCTCGTGGAATCCGAATACACCTTTGACAAGACGAAGCTGATTTTTTATTTTACCGCCGACGGCAGGATCGATTTCCGGGATCTCGTCAAGGATCTCGCCAATATCTTCAAGCTGCGGATAGAACTCCGGCAAATCGGCGTCCGGGACGAAGCGCGAATTCTGGGATCCATCGGACTTTGCGGCAAAGAGCTCTGCTGCCGCACCTGCATCAACAAGCTCGACTCCGTCTCGATCAAAATGGTCCGGGATCAGGGGATCGTCATCAATCCCGCGAAGATTTCCGGCATCTGCGGCAGGCTCCTCTGCTGCATGAATTATGAGTATGACCAGTACGAAGAAGCCCTCCGGGATTATCCGGCCGTGAACCAGAGCGTCATGACGGAACAGGGCAAAGGTAAGGTCATTTCCATCAGTCCCCTGAGCGGCTATCTCTTTGTGGACGTGGAAGGAAACGGCGTCATGAAGTTCGACCTCGACCAGGTGACCTTCAACCGCCGGGAAGCGAGCAAGCTGAAAACATCGGGCCCTGACGGGAAAAAGAACGGCAGGGAACCGGAGAAGGATTTGGACAAAGAATTGGAGAAAGTCCTCGAACCCGGCGCGGTTGAGGAATAGAGGAGAAAATGACGGAAGAATCGTTTATCCGGGGGCCTTATGGCTTTACCTCCGATACCCTGGCCCTCGTCCGCTTCTTTATCCGCTGCCGGCGGGAGAAGCGGGAAGCCGACGGGAAAAAACAACCCGCGATTTTGGATATCGGCACGGGAAACGGGATTATCCCGGTCCTTCTGGCAAGCGAAGGGGGATACCGGAACCTGACCGCCGTGGAGATCCAGGAAGGCGCCGCGGCATTGGCGCGGCAAAATTTCGAGGATGCGGGCATCGCTTCCGACGTGACCCTGATCCATGGAGACGTGCGGGAATTGAAGGCCGGAAACCGTTTTGACGTTGTGATCTCAAACCCGCCCTATATGGCGGTTGACGGGCGAAAAACCAATTTGCTCGAAGAAAAGGCCCGATCCCGGCACGAACTCTCCCTGACGCTGGAAGACCTCGTGGCCTCGGCCAAAAGGCTGCTGAAGCCCGTGGGAAAGCTCTATCTCGTGTACAAGACGACGCGCTTTCCCGAGCTCTTGCAAACCCTCGCGGCCTGCCATTTCGCGCCCGGCCGGACCCGATTCGTGTACGGCGCGCCCGGGAGGCCTTCCCACGCGGTCCTGATTGAGGCCGGAAAAGGGAAAGGCGGTCCCTTTACCCTTGAGGAACCTTTGTATCTCAATTCACAAACGGAGGAGGAAGCATGAACGCGTTCACATTCTACAACCCGACCCGGATCTTTTTCGGAGAAGGGGCCATTTCGAAACTGGAAAAACAACTGAAGGAATACGGGAAAACCGTTCTTTTGACTTACGGCGGCGGCAGCATCAAGAAAAACGGCGTCTACGACGCCATCATGGCCGTGTTCGCCAAAACCGGCAAGACCGTTGTGGAAGTTTCGGACATCATGCCGAACCCCCGGACCGAAAAAGTCTACGAGGGGATCAAGGCCTGCAAGGAACATCATGTGGACTTCATCCTGGCGGCCGGCGGCGGTTCCGTCATCGACTGCACAAAGATGATCGCGGCGGGGGCAAAGACCGACGAAGATTTCTGGGACGCCTTTTTCGTGAAAAAACTCAAATGTCAGGAAGCGCTCCCTTTCGGCGCGGTACTGACGCTGGCGGGAACGGGTTCCGAGATGGACTGCGGCGGCGTCATCACCCAGTGGGACACCCAGACGAAGATTTCCTATTTCAGTCCGCTGCTGTTCCCGAAATTCTCCATACTGGACCCCACCTATACATATTCGCTGCCGAAAAATCAAATGATCAACGGCGCCATGGACACGCTTTCCCACGCCTTTGAGCAATATTTTTCCCGACCCGACGAGAGCAATCTCTCCGACGATCTCGCCGAAGCCGTCATGAAAAACGTCATCGAAAATTTGAATACGGCCATCGCCGATCCCACGGACTATGTGGCCCGCTCAAACCTCATGTGGTGCGCCACCATGGGCCTCAACGATCTGATCGGTCTCGGCAAGGAGCAGGACTGGATCACGCACAAGATCGAACACGCCCTGTCGGCCTTCTACGATGTGCCCCACGGCGCGGGACTCGCGGTCGTCCACCCCAATTACATGCTCTATACCTACAAAAATGGCGTAAGCAAATACGCCCGCTTTGCCCGGAACATCTGGCATGTGGACCCGACGGGCAAGACGGAGGAGCAGACGGCGCTGGAAGGGATCCTGCGTACGAAGGACTACCTGAAATCCATCGGCGCGCCGTCCACCCTGGGCGAACTTGGTGTGCCTGAAAGCAGTATTGAAGCCATCGCGGAGAAGACCATCCTCTACAAGACAAGCTATTCGGACCTCAAGGCGGAGGACGTCAAAGCCATCCTCCGGTTGTGTCTGTAGGAAAAGGGGGAGTATCGTGAAAAAGAATCTCAAATACATCCTTTTGGCCGTGGTGGTTCTGGGCGTGCTGATCACTTTTACGGCCCTTGTGAAACAGGCGGGCATCGTCCCCATCGGGGCGGGCCTCGGGCTCATTATCCTCGGGATCGCCGCGCTCTTTACGCTGTGAACGCTTCAACAGGATCAAAATAGATTTTACCAATTTTACACGGGGGGAACATGAAAACATACGCAATCACGGAAAAGGGGATTTTACGGGAGGCTCAACGCAAAGACGCGGCCCTTGTGCTGGAATTCATCCGGGGGCTCGCCGAATACGAGCATTTGCTGGATATGGTGGAAGCGAGCGAAGAGGGCTTGGCCCGCTATCTCTTTGACGAGAAGAAAGTCGAGATCCTGATCTGCGAGTACGAAGGAAAAGCCGTGGGGTTCGCGCTTTACTTCCACAATTTTTCGACTTTCCTCGGAAAACCGGGCCTCTATATCGAAGACCTCTTCATCTTGCCGGAATACCGCGGAAAGGGTCTCGGCAAAGGGATGTTGACGACGATCGCGCAAATCGCCGTCGAGAGAAACTACGGACGCGTCGAGTGGGCCTGCCTCGACTGGAACGAACCCTCGATCCGCTTTTACAAGAGCCAGGGCGCCGTCCCCATGGACGAATGGACGATCTTCCGGCTGACCGGGGAAAACCTCGCGAAACTGGGCGCGCCCGGAGAGAAAAAATAAATGCTGAAAGACGCGCCGGCTTTTTATCGAATGTGCGTGTTTCCGGCGCTGTGGGAGGAAATTGTGTTCCGGGGAACGCTGCTTTTGCCTTTTTCCCGAAAATATCCCCGGATATCGGTATTGGCGACTTCCGTCCTCTTCGCCCTCATTCACGGGGGCCTGTACCCCAAGGTTTACGCGTTTTGCTCGGGCCTCATCCTGGGGGCTGTGGTCATCAAGACCGGAAAATTATGGCTTACGATCCTGCTCCATTTGATGAATAACGCCCTCGTTTTTTTCTTTATCCTGAAATAATCGGTTTTTTCCGGGAGGTAGCGCATGGATCCCCTGTGGCTCACCTGGGCCAAAAAACTCCAGTCCGTCGCCCAATCGGGGCTGGCTTATTCGGACAATCCCTACGACCGGGATCGCTACGAGCAGATCCGGGAGATTTGCGTCGACATCCTCTCCCGCTATACGGAAGCCGGCGAGGAAAAAATCCGGACGCTCTTCGCCTCCGAAGACGGCTACCAGACCCCCAAGGTCGACGTCAGAGCCGCCATTTTCAAGGGAAACGAGATCCTTCTGATCCGGGAAAAAATCGACGGCAAATGGGCCATGCCCGGCGGCTGGGCCGACGTCGATCTCTCGATCCGCGACAACATTGCCAAGGAAGCCCGGGAAGAGGCGGGCTGCGAGATCAAAATCCGCCGCATGGTGGCCGTCCTTGACCGGCAGCGCCACGTGCGGGACGCCTTCCCCTTTTCCGTCTACAAGATCATTGTGGAGTGCGACTACGTGGGCCAGCATTTTGAAAAAAACACCGAGACCTCGGCATACGGCTTTTTTACGCTGGACAATCTGCCGACGCTCTCTGAAGGCCGGACGAACCGCAAGCAGTTGGAGCTTTGCTTTGCCGTAAGAAAAGAAGCCGCCCACGAAGTGATCTTCGACTGAGCGGCCTTGAATCTGTCCTATATGTGATAAAAGACGCGTTGCGGCGCGTCTTTTTAACTTTCCTCCTTCGCTTTCTCCTTCAAGACCGTCCGCAGAGCCCAGATCCCCATGGGGACCGAAAGCAGGAACGTACAGACGTCGGCTACCGGAATGCAGAGCTGGATGCCGAGGACGCCCAGGGCGGGGACGAGCGTATAAAGCAGCGGGATCAGGAAAAAGCCCTGCCGGGCGAAGGCCAGAATGCTGGCGGGAATGGCTTTTCCTATGGTCTGGAGCATCATGTTGTTTAAAATAATCCAGGCAAAGAGCGGGTAGGTCAGACTCTGGAAGCGCAAAGCCAGCGCCCCCACCCGGATTACCTCGGCGTCGTCTTTCCGGAAGAGGGCGATAATCTTCGGAGAGAAGATAAAGGCCGCCGCGCCCAAGAAAACCAGGAAGATGACCGCGGTCCTCAGGCAGACCCAAAAGGCCTTCTTTACCCGGTCATAGCGTCCGGCGCCGTAATTGAAGCCGCAGACGGGCTGAAACCCCTGTCCGAGGCCCAAAAGGGCCGAATTGGACATCAGGAAAATCCGGTTGACGATGGCCACCGCCGCGATAACCGCGTCTCCGTAAGCGCCCGCCGCGTGATTCAAAAGGATCGTCGCGATGCTCTGGAGGCCCTGCCGGAGGAGCGAGGGAAAGCCGCCCCGGATCATTTCCCGGTAGACCCAGAACGAAGGAGAGAAAGCCTTTACGCGGATCCGCACATTTCCCGGGGCCGAATTGCAACCGACCACGAAGAGCAGAAGACAGCTGAGCGTCTGGCTGATCATGGTCGCGAGAGCCGCGCCTTTGACGCCCATGCCGAACGTGAAAATAAAAAGCGGATCGAGACCGATATTGAGGATTGCCCCGGAGACCATGCCGATCATCCCGAAAAAGGCACTCCCCTGAAAGCGGAGCAGATTGTTCAGCATCAGAGACGAGACCATGAAGGGCGCGCCCAAAAGGATATAGCGCAGATAATCCTTGGCGTAGGGGAGGATGGTCTCCGTGGCGCCCAGGGTCCTGGCCAGAGGCGTGAGGAAGATCGAGCCCGCCGCGAGAATGCAACAGCCGATGAAAAAGGCCGTGATAAAACCCGTAGCCGCCATTTTTTCGGCGTCTTCCATCTTGCGGGCGCCCAGCGCCCGGGAAATATAATTGCCGGAGCCGTGGCCCGTAAAAAAGCCCACGGCCTGGATGATATTCATCAGGGAAAAGGTGATGCCCACGCCGCCGGTGGCGCTTGTCCCCAGAGCGCTTACAAAATACGTGTCCGCCATGTTGTACAGGGCCGACACGAGCATGATGACCATGGTCGGAATGGCCATTTTGACGAGCAGTCTCCCGACCGGAGCCGTCGTCATCAGGAGAAATTTCTCGTCCTGGGCTTTGTCTTTCATAAAAAATCCGCTCCTTCGCGTGGTGTATCGCGCAATCGGCGCTTTGCCGCGATGCAATTTCATGTCATTCTGATTTCAGTTTAGCACGTTTTTGCCCTCATGTCCACCGAAATTTGCTTGTTACCGGAAGTTTTTGCTTTCCCGATGATTTTTACGCACAATTTATCCATTTTTTACTTGCCAAATCGTCATAATATGTTATAATGAATTATTAAGGTACAGAAGGAGAGTGAAATGAAAAAGTTACCTATCGGCATTGACGACTTTGTTAAGCTTGTCGAAGACGGCTATTATTATGTCGATAAGACAATGTTGATCGCCGACTTGCTGGAGCACGGCGGCGAAGTGGTGGTGCTGGAAAGGCCGAGGCGCTTCGGGAAGACGCTGACCCTGCAGATGTTGTTCCACTTTTTCGATATTTCACGGGCGGAAACCAGCAGACCGATTTTTGAAAAGCTGGCCATCGGCAACACCCAATACATGTCCGAATTGGGCAAATACCCGGCGGTTTTCATGTCTTACAAAGACATCCAAGCGCGGAACATGCAGCAATTCCGGACGAATTTTCACAAGAGCATACGCTATTACCTCAGCGAATGTTCTTTTCTGCTGGACAGACTCGGCCCGGGGGACACCGAGGTGTTCCACGATTTGGTAAAAAATGAAAATTCCATTTTCCTCAACAACGCGCTTTTCTTTCTGACAAAATTTTTCTCTACTTATTATAATCAACGGGTGGTCCTTTTGGTTGACGAAATCGAGAGCCTCAGCGCCTATTGCGAATCCGAAGAGGCCTATGAGGAGATGTCCGCCTTTCTCCGGATCCTCTATTCTTCGGTCACCAAAAGCAATCCCTATCTGAAATTCTGCCTGATGTGCGGCATCATGCGCTCGTCCCGGGAAGGATATTTCACCGACGTCACCAACGCCCGCTTCGTTTCCGTCGTGGACGAAGGCTTTGAGACGGTCTGCGGCTTTACGACGGAGGAAGTGCAGACGGCCTTGGCGCAATACGGTCTCTCACAGTACGCCGACGCCGTTCACGAATGGTACGGCGGCTACAAATTCGGCGGAACGGAGATCTACAATCCCTGGTCCGTCGTGCAGTTTATTGCGATCAAGCGCTTCGCGCCCTATTGGGTCCAGACGAGCAACGACGAAGTGATCAACTTCATTTTCCGGATGTCGCTGGATACGGTCTATCACGACATGTTCAATCTCTTCAACGGGGAGAGCATAAGGAAATTTGTCTTTAAAAGCCTGCCCTTCCGTGATCTCATGGCCCGGAAGAAAATCTGGACCCTGCTCCTGTTCAACGGATACCTGACGGCGGAACAGGTCTTTGACGAGACCGGCTACTGCCAGTTGAGTCTTCCGAACAAAGAAACCTTCCTCTTTTTCCAAAACGGTTTTTACGAAAAATTCATCGGCCTCAACAACCTCCATTTTGAGGAGCTTTTGAATTCCCTGCGGGGCAACAACCTCAAAGGAGAGAATTCCTTTGAGACGAATTTCCAGGAAATCTTCAAGGCCCGTCTTCCGGAATTCACGGCGGAGAATCAGGAGGTCTTCTATTACGGTATGATCGGCTGCATGGTTCTGGCGCTCAAGGACGAATACAAATGCTACACGAATATCGAAGGGAAGACCGAAAAAATCGAGCTCATCCTCGAACCCAAGGACAAGAACCGGGACGGCTTTGTCTTTTCCTTCAAAATGGTGGGAATCGGCGGCAGTTTCCGGGAGACCATGGAAGAAGGCCTCAAGGGCATCGACCAGAAAAAATACCGGACGCTTTTCTTTGAAAATGGCGTAAAACGGGCAAGCGCCGTGGCCATCGCCATCTATGAGGACATCCTGCGGGTGTCCTGCGTGACTTTGTAGCGGGAAAAGAGCCGACACTTAAGGCAAGCGATTGATTCCGGGCGGCACAAAAGGAGATGAGGCGCTCATGTGTTACTATATTACGGGAATGATCTCCAAAAGAAGCAACATGGAATATATCAATATGGTGGCTACCGTATTCGACATGGAATTCCGGCGGTGCAAAAACAGATTTGTCCAGGCCCAGCTGGAAAGCGACGAATACTACATCCGAAAGTATTCGGAATTTTGTGATTGCGATACGCCGCTGGGCTTGAAAAGGCGAAAACAACCGGAGCTTTGCCACCTCAAAGTGGATTTTCAGCTGGAAAACTGGATAAATTTTATAAATATAATTATCGTTGAAAAACGCCTGACAGACAAATTCGGGATTTTATTGCATTTTTACGAAGACGGCAAACCGGAAAAAGAAGACATCCGGATCAAGGCGCGAAAACCGGTCAAAGCCACAAAAAGCCGACTCATGAACATCGAGGAGGACGTCCTCTATGTCTTCGGCGCCTGATCGGGGGAGGAACTTGGATGAAAGAAATTCTCGTGATTACCGGCAGCCCCAGAGTGGGCGGCAACAGCGACAAAATGGCCTGGGCCTTTGCCCGGGGGGCCGAGGGAAAGGGAAACCGCGTCTCGTATTTTGAGGCGGGAAAAAAGGATATCCTCGCTTGCATCGGCTGCAACACCTGCTTCACCAGAGGGCAGGCCTGCTCCTTTGACGACGATTTCCGGGAGATGGCGCCGCTTTTGGAAAAGGCAGACGCCGTCGTATTTTGTACGCCGCTCTATTACTATTCCTTTCCGGGAAAAATGAAAGCGGCCATCGACAAATTTTACGCCTTCCTCGTGGGAAAACACGATCTGCGCGGCAAGGAATGCGCGCTGCTCGCCTGCGGATACGGCCACCGGCCCGATGAGTTCGAAGCCCTGACCAAGCTCTATGACCTGATTTATTGCGGTCTCGGGTGGAAAGACCGGGGGCGGGTTCTCGTCCGGAAGGCGCTCCGGATGGGGGATATCGAAAAAACCGACGGATTGCGGCAGGCTGAGGAGCTTGGGGCGTCCTTTTAAAGCATAAGAAAAGCGGAGGGAAAAACATGGAAATCAAAGAGCAATCGATCCATAAACAACGGGCGCTGCTGGCGGCCCAGGTGGTCAAGAATCTCCAGCGCCGACGCTATGAGGCGTATTTTTGCGCGACAAAGGAAGAAGCCCTCGAAAAGGCCCTGTCGCTGATCCCCGAAGGATCTTCGGTCGCTTGGGGCGGATCCCTCTCCGTCGTGGATATCGGGCTCGTGGACGGGATCAAAAAGACCCCGGGGCTCAAGATCATCGACCGGGACCAGTCCAGGACCTGGGATGAGCGCATGGAAAAAATGCGGCAGTCCCTGCTCTGCGACGTCTATTTCAGCAGCACGAACGCCCTTTCCGAAGACGGGATCCTCGTCAATGTGGACTGGCACGGCAATCGCGTGGCCGCCCAGATCTTCGGGCCCAGATCCGTCGTCATGATCGTGGGCATGAACAAAGTCTGTAAAACCAGGGAAGAAGCGTGGAGCCGGGCGAGAAATTACGCGGCCCCCATCAATATCTTCCGTATCCTCGGAGACGCGCAGATCAGCGGCGGCGCCGCCAAAAAAAACACGCCCTGCGCCAAGACAGGGACATGCAGCAATTGTATCAGCGAGGACTGTATCTGCTCATACATCGTGGAAACGCGGGTCTGCCGCTTTCCCGGACGCATCAAAATCATCCTCGTCGGAGAGGAATTGGGCTTCTGATATCGGCAAAAAAAATGGATCAATCGGTTGACTTTGCGCGGCGAAACAGGTATACTATAAGCACTTCATCAAGTGAAAGATTTTTCACTTGCCCGGAAAATTATAGATTCAAGGAGGAAAGCAGGACATGAAAAAAAACACGATCCTGATGGTTGTCGTGTCCGTAATTGTCGTAATCATCCTGATGTTGCTGGATGGCCTCAAAGGCAGCGGCAGTAAGTACATCGGCCAGGCCGACGGCTACGGCGGAGCGAGCAATCCCATCAAAGTAGAAGTTTCTTTGGACGCGGACAAAAAAATCACCGATATCCGGGTTCTCTCCCACGGAGAGACCGACGGGATCGGAACGATGGCAATCGACATGCTGCCCGCGCAAATCGTGAATACCCAGACCGTCGACGTCGACAACGTCGCGGGAGCGTCTATTTCCAGCGGCGGCTTGAAAAGAGCAATTTTGGACGCGTTGGCAAGCGGCGGTCTCGATATTGCCAAATATCAGAAAGGGGCGTCTGTGGCGAGCGCTCCGGCCAAAGCGGAGCCCGCCAAAACCGAGCCCGCCAAAGTGGAAGCGGCCAAGGCCGAGCCTGAGAAAACCGAAGCGGCAAAGCCGGAAGAACCGCCGTTCGATCCCGGCCATAAGGACGCCGTCATTGACGTACTCGTCATCGGCGGAGGCGGCGCCGGCATGACATCGGCCATCGCCGCGGCCGAAAAGGGCGCACATGTTGTCTTGCTTGAAAAAATGCCCATTCTGGGCGGCAACACGACCTATTCCACGGGCGGCATCAACGCGGCCAACACGGATCTCCAGCGGGAGGCCGGCATAACGGACGATTCGGAAGAGATTTTTTACGAGGACACCATGAAGGGCGGCCACAACAAAAACAATCCCGAGCTCGTCAAGACCCTGACCGAAAACGCCAAAAACGCCGTTACCTGGCTGATCGAACGGGGGATGGACCTCAAGGAAGTCGGCATGTTCGGCGGGGCCAGCAAGAAGAGAATCCACAAGCCCACAGGCGGAAAGGCCATCGGGCCCGTCCTCGTGGCGGCGCTCAAGAAAAAAGCCGAAGACCTCAAAATCGATATCCGGCTTGAAAACAAAGTCATCAAGCTACTCAAGATCAACGGCCGCGTCGTAGGGGCCGAAGTGGACAACAAAGGGCATTTCTACAGAATCTTCGCCAAATCGGTCATCATCGCCACAGGCGGTTTCGGGGCCAACCCCGAAATGGTTTCCCAATATAACCCCAGCCTCAAGGGCTTCGGCAGCACAAACAGCAAAGGCATAACGGGCGACGGCATAAAGCTTGTGGGCGACGCAGGCGGGCAACTGGTCGATATGGAACTGATCCAGACCCACCCGACCGTGGTGCACCAGGCCGCCGATATGATTACGGAAGGCATCCGAGGCGACGGCGCGATCCTCGTCAACCGCGAGGGAAAGCGCTTCATCAATGAACTGAAGACCCGGGACGTCGTTTCCGAAGCGATTCTGGCCCAGACCGGCGGCAGCGCCTTCCTCGTCTATGACCAGGAAGTGGCCGACAAGGCCGCGGCCTACAAGGGTTACGTAAAATTCGCGAAGCAGGGCAATACCATAGAGGAACTGGCGAAAAACGCCGGGATCAATGAGGCGGATCTCGTGACGACCATGAAGCTCGTGGCCCAGTACGCGGAAAATCAGTCGGATCCCGATTTCCAGAACGACAAAGGACTTGTGAAGCCGCTGACCAAAGCGCCTTTCTACGCCATCGAAATTTCCCCCGCCGTGCATCATACCATGGGCGGCGTCAAGATCAACACAAAGGGCGAAGTGCTGGGCGCTGACGGTAATCCCGTGGCGGGACTCTTCGCCGCCGGTGAAGTGACCGGAGGCGTTCACGGGGATAACCGTCTCGGCGGAAACGCCGTCGCGGACATCGTCGTATTCGGAAGAATCGCCGGAGACAACGCCGCCGATTACGCCAAGTCCATCTCCGCAGCTACGGATCCGGGAAAACTGGAGGCTTACCTCAAAGACCTGAATGACGCCCTCAAGGAATACAATATCGTCGTCGAGCTGATCAATGACCAGCTGCGGCTGCTCCTGCCGGGCGGGCTGACCTTTGACGTCGGCAGCGCGGCCCTCAAAGAGGACTTCAAGAAATCTCTTGACGCCATCAGCGTGGTGCTGAACAAATATCCCGATACGGCCGTATTCGTGACCGGCTATACGGACAATACCGGCGCCAAGGAAGCGAACAAGAAACTTTCCGAAGACCGGGCGAAGAGCGTCGTGGACTACATGATCTCCAAGCAAGTGGACGGCGACCGCTTCTATTCGGAAGGCTATGGCGAACTTCACCCCGTCGCGAGCAACGCCACCGATGAGGGAAAAGCCAAAAACAGACGCGTCGAGATTCGCGTACTGACCTCCTACTAAAAAAATTCCCCGGTAATGGGCGAAAAACCCTTACCGGGGATTTTATTTTTTAACGTTGACCGACCTTTTTAATCATATCGAAGGAAACGATGAGGGTCATCTGAATTTTCATTTCCTGAACGACGGAAATGGGAACGGAGAAATCCTCGTCGGCCGCTGCCGCCGGCGAGGCCGCCGCGTCAAAGACGGCCATGCGGGCATTGGCCTGACTCTGGCGATACTGAATGGGGCGCGCGGTGTTTTCCTGCACATAGCGGACGTCGCCTACCTCAAAACGTCCGGCTTTGGCAATGGCGGCGGCTTGATCGAGGGCGTCGCCCATGGCGATCTCATAGGCAAGCAGTTTCGACGCCTTCCGGGTCTTTTCCGATACGCCGTATTGCGGTTCGTCCAGGACCACGATATCCGTGGGTTCGATTTTTTTATAGACGTCTCCGATTTTTGCGGCGATGTCAAACTTGACTTTGAGCCGGTGCACGACGTCGGCCGAGTCCTTTACGGTCCCTGATGTGGTGACGACGCCGTATTGAAGCGTTTCCATGTTTTCCGGCTTCACGCCGATTTCTTTGGTGAGAAAATTCTTGAATTCCGTCATGACTTTCGTATTTTCTTCCGTGGCCTTGAGTTTCGCGGTTTTGCTGTCGCCCATGGAAAACTTGCTCGCGTTGGTCTTAAGCTCAAAGGTCAGATAAAAAAACTCCGGATTCATCTGGATCGTACCGCTGCCGACCATGTTGTCGAGAGCGCCGATCCGGATATACTGGCCGCCGTATTGGAGGCTCTCCCGTTCATATTGGAGCTTCAGGAGCTGTACCTGTTCGGCCGTGTATTTTCCGGCGTCCAGATTGAGGTTGAGAACGGATTCTTGCGCCATGGCGAGGGTTCCGTCCAAGGCAAGCAGAATTGCGACAAGGATTTTTTTCATAAGAAACCTCCGGTTTTGGGATAATATTCTTTATACCATATTTTTGTGGCGGAGAAACAACAGGGGAAAAATTCGAAATTTGGCTTGACAGCGGAGGCTTTCCGGCATACAATGAAAGATGGAGGAAAGAAAATTGCGCTTAATTGAACTTGTGTTGATCGGTATCGGCCTTTCCATGGACGCCTTCGCGATCTCCATCGCTTTGGGACTCTCGGTCCCGAGGGCGGGCATCCGGGAAATCGCCATGCCGGGAATTTATTTCGGAGGCTTCCAGGCCCTGATGCCTGCCGTCGGCTATTACGCTGGGACGCGCTTCGTGGATCGGATCAAGTTTCTCGACCACTGGATCGCTCTGTTCGCACTGGGCATTATCGGGATCAACATGATCCGGGAGAGTTTTTCGAAGGAAGCTTCCGTCCAGTACAGCTACAATTGGGGGAAAATGTTGGTTTTGGCATTCGCGACCAGTATTGACGCCTTTGTGGTGGGGGTCACCCTCGCCTTTCTTGCCGTGGGCATATTCCGCGCGGCTTTCGTCATCGGGTTCGTGACGCTTTTGATCTGCATGGCGGGCGTCGTGATCGGCCGTCTCTTCGGGGCCAGGTATCAGCGCAAAGCTGAATTTTTCGGCGGCCTTGTACTCGTCGCCCTCGGTCTCAAGATCTTTGTGGAGCATGTGTTTCTGTAAAATTACCGCTTGCAAAAAACCCGCCAAAATGCTATAATATAACTTGCCCTGCTCGGGACTCGGATCCCGGGCCAAAACCACAGGGAGGAGGTAAACATGAAGCGATACGAACTGATGTTCATCATCAACCCCATTCTGACCGAGGAAGCGCGGGAAGCGGCCATCGAGAAAGCCTGCGACATATTGAAGGCTTCCGGCGGCAACATCCTCAAAGCCGACAAATGGGGAGAACGGAAATTGGCTTATCCGATTGATAAGAAAAAAACAGGTTTCTATGTTTTGGTCACTTTTGAGATCGAAGGAACCGCGCTGACGGAAGTCGAAAGAAAGCTCAACATCGTTGAGGAAATCATGCGCTATATCCTGGTCAAACAAGACGACTAGACCCTTGCGGATCCCGGACAGAAGTGAAAAAATCAAAAGGAGGAAGAAATGCCGGAATACAGAAGAAAGAGAGCGAAACTTCGGGTAAAGGCAGAGGAAATTGATTATAAAAACGTGGACCTTTTGAAAAGGTTCGTTTCCGACAAAGGAAAGATCAATCCCTCCCGCGTTACCGGCGCCAACGCCAAATTGCAGCGGAAAATCGCCAAAGCGGTCAAGCGCGCGAGAAACATCGCCCTGATCCCTTATACCAGAACGGAAAAATAATCGCGATCCATCAAAAAAGACCGCCGAAGGAGCAGTTCCCGGGCGGTTTTTATTTTCCGGAAAATTCACAAAAGGATCTGTCGTCGATCGGATACTATTGACAAGCAAAAAGGAATGGGGTATAATTCTACCATGACGCGGACACAAAAATGTCCGGAAAACACAGGGAATGATTCAGGTATCACTAATTATGGAGGTGTACTATGAGTACAGAGAGCAAATCCATATGGGGGAATGTCCCCATACTGGACACCATCAACAAAGTCCCCGGCGGTCTGATGGTCGTACCCCTGATCCTAGGCTGTCTCGTGAATACCGTTGCGCCCAACGCGCTGATGATCGGCAGTTTTACAACGGAACTCTTCAAAAAAGGCGCCCTGGCCCTGATCGCGGTACTGCTTTTGTGCAGCGGCGCGCAGATCACGGTCAAGACGGCAGGTCTCGCCCTGTGGAAGGGCGTCGTCCTCAACGCGAGCAAGGTGCTCCTTGGCGTCATCCCCGCTCTTGTGGTCGGGAAGCTCTACGGGCAGCACGCGACCTGGCTGGGTCTCACGCCCCTTGCCATGGTTTCCGCCATGTCCAATTCCAACGGCGGACTCTTCGCGGCCCTCGCGGCAAAGTACGGCGATGATTCCGACGTCGGCGCCGTAGCCGTTTTGTCCAGTAACGACGGACCCTTCTTTGAAATGGCCTTTATGGCGGGCGCGGGCCTGGCCAATATCCCTTGGCTGACGCTCTTTGCCGTTGTGGTGCCGATCATCGTCGGCATGATTTTGGGCAACCTGGACGACAAGTTCCGGGAATTCCTGAAACCCGGCGTAATGCTCTCCATCCCTCTTTTCGCCTTCCCGCTGGGCGCGGGCCTGAGCCTCAAGCAGCTGGCTTCCGCCGGACCTCCGGGGATTCTCCTGGGCCTTTTGACCGTAGCCGTAACGGGAATCGGCAGTTTCTTTGTCTTTAAAGCGCTCGTACCGAAAAAATACCGGAGAAACGGCGCCGTCGGCGCGGCTGTGGGAACCACGGCGGGAAATGCGGCGGGTACGCCCGCGGCCTTTGCGGCTGTGGATCCGTCCTTCGCCCCCTACGCTGCCGTAGCGACGGCTCAGGTCGGCGCCTCGATCATTATCTCGGCCATCCTGACGCCCTTTATCGTGGATTTCCTCTACAAGCGGGAGCTGAAGAAACAGGGCCTCGCCGATGAGGGCGGGGGAAAGGTAAAAGCAGGCGGAACGGATCTCTAGACAAACACATCAATATACGGAAAAAAGAGACTGCCGCGACGACGGCGGCAGTCTCTTTTTCTTTCTCTGTATAAAATGTTAACGCATGGGGAGAATATCGATTTCCACTCTTCTGTTACGGGCCTTTCCGCGCTCGGTGTTGTTGCTGGCGACGGGTTCCGATTCGCCGTAACCTACGGTTCGAATTCTCCGTGAAGAAACGCCCCGCCGTACGAGATAATTTTTGATGCTCTGGGCTCTGCGCTCCGAGAGATCGAGATTGTAGGAGGCGCTGCCGTCGCTGTCCGTGTGGCCCGCCACAACGATCCGCGTTTCGGGGTAGCGGATCAGAACGTCCGCGATATCATCCAAGGCGTCGTAAAAAGCCGGACGGATTTTGTACTGATCCGTACCGAAGGTCACGCCGCCGGGAAGATAGAGATTGAGGTTTTCCCCCTTTCTTCTGACTTCCACATTGCCGCGGCCCAGGCGAGAGCGGAATTCCTTTTCCTGATTGTCCCGGTAGGCGCCCCAGCCGAGACCCGCCAGCGATCCCACGGCCGCCCCCACCAAAGTCCCCTTGGTATTTTTGCCGACGGCCTGACCGACAAGAGCGCCGACGCCCGCGCCCACCAGCGTCCCCTTTCCTTTGCTGCTTCTTGCCAATGTATTTGCCGAACCAAGCAACAGTCCCGAGATCAGAAAGCCCGTAATCAGTTTTTTCGTCATCTTTAAAACCTCCTTATTTAATATGGGATATTTTGTGATTGGTTCTATTTTACATGATCTGTATGGCGCGAATATTTCAGTGACAAGAAAATAATCTCGTTGTTTTTTCATCGTTTATTGACATTTTCCGGAAATTCCGTTATAATACAAATATGACAAAAAAGACAACTTCGGAAGATACCGCATTCCAGATCAGATTTGGCGCATAAGCGGGGGTTCGTATGTCCATCATCAGAAAATTAACGCGATATTTCGGTTTCGTTCCCCTTTTTTGCTGCCTGCTCTACGGGGAGGAAGTGGTGGATATGCCCCCCGGACAGGCTACAGACAGCGAAATAAAGGTGCTTTTGACCTTTGACGACGGTCCCGGCCCCTATACGGAAAAGCTCCTTGACGAGCTCAAAGAAGCGAGCGTTCACGCGACGTTTTTTGTCCTCGGATCCCTCGCGAAAAAAAATCCCGACGTGATCAAGCGCATGGCCGAGGAAGGACATACCGTGGCCAACCACACCTGGTCCCACCCGAATCTCCTGACGCTGAATTATCCGAAACAGTTGAGCCAGATCAACCGGACCACCGCGATCCTTGAAGAGCTGACCGGGCAGAAAGTCAAGTTTTTCCGTCCGCCCTACGGCAACGCGGGAAAGAAGCTCGAGCAAGCCCTCGATCTCGTGACCGTGCGCTGGGGTCCCTACGATACGAAGGATTGGGCCGAAAAAAACAGAAAGCCCGCCGTTGTGGCCGATAAAATCCTGCAAGGGCTCGTCAACGGATCCATCATCCTGCTCCATGATCCCCACAAATCGACGGTGGAGGGCGTGGCCCTCGCCTTTTCCAAAATCAAAGAACAGGGGCTTTCCGTGCGCTTTCTCTCTTTGGATGAATATTTCAGCCTAAACGATATTGCGTACAAACCCGGAACGGCCATTTCTTCTTTCGTCCCGAAAAAAGCAAAGAAGCCGCCGGCGGCAACAGATGAAGGGCCGGAAATCACAAGCGCGGAAGTAACCCTCCTGAGGCGTCCCGCTCTTGCGGCAGCCGGCAGGGAAAGCCGGACGCCCGCTCAGGTTTTGGTCAAAAAAACCGCCGTTTCTAAGTCAGTGGCGGCCGCCCGGAGAGACGAACCGCTGATCACGCGGATCCAGCGGGCGAGAAAACTGAGTCCCGAGGAGATCGCCGCCGAACGGGAAAAGAGCCAAAAACGATTTCGCAAAAAAAAGTGGTTCCTGTAAGAAAACAGGAACCGCTTTTTTCATGAACCCCGATCCTACTTCGGTCGTATGAAAATCCGTTTACTTCGATTGGCCCTTGCCGCTGCGATCCGTATATTTCGTGTGGAAGAATTTGTGGGCCAGTTCCCCCTTGTAAGGCTCGCCGAGATATTTGGCGTAGAGCTCCTTGACAAAGGCGTTTTCGTGGGACATTCGGATATCCTTGTGGTAATCCAGATCCTGGATGGCCTCGTAACGCTTCTTGATGACATTGAAGTCTCCGTTGTGGAAAGGCTGTCCTCCTCCGCCGATACAGCCTCCTTTGCAGGCCATGACTTCCACGACGTGAAACTGCTCTTCCCCGGAAAGAATCTTTTCGACCACTTTCCTGGCGGCCCCGAGTCCGTGGGCAACGCCCAGACGCAGCGTCAGTCCGTCGTTTATTTTCACCTCGGCCACGCGGACTTCCTCGAGTCCCCGCAGCGCCACAAAATCGAGATTTTCCAGCTTTCCGTCGGTCACCCACTCGTAGAGCGTTCTGGCCGCGGCCTCCAAGACCCCGCCTGTTCTTCCAAATATGCTGGCGGCCCCGGTGGATTCACCCATGGGATCGTCAAATTCTCCGTCGGGCAGCGCGGCGAGATCGATGTTGTACTGGTGAAACAGCCTGGAAAGTTCCCGGGTCGTGATGGAATAATCCACATCGGGTATGCCGTCTCTGGTAAATTCTTCCCGGGACGCCTCGTATTTTTTGGCGAGGCAGGGCATTATCGATACGCAGACGATGTCCTCCCTGGGAATATTTTTGTTCTTCGCCCAGATCTCCTTCGTCATGGCGCCGAATATCTGCTGGGGGGATTTCGTCGACGAAAGATTGCCTAAAATCTGCGGGTAGTTCAATTCCGAAAAGCGCACCCAGGCGGGACAGCAGGAGGTAAACAGGGGAATCTTGACGGATTTGTCCCCGGCGAGGGCCTTTTCCAGCCTGTGCTTCAGCTCCGTGGCCTCTTCCATGATCGTCACGTCCGCGGCGAAATTCGTGTCAAAAACGGCGTCTATTCTGAGTTTCCGAAGAGCCGTGACGACTTTTTTCGTCACATCCGTACCGCCGGGCAAATCAAAGAGTTCCCCCAAAGCCACCCGCACCGCGGGCGCCATATGCACAACGACCGTCTTTTTGTCGTTGCCGATATCTTCAATGAGCCGGGTGTAGTTGTCGGTCTCCGAAAGGGCGCCGACGGGGCAGACCGCGACGCATTGTCCGCAAAAAGTGCATTTGGTCTCAATCAGGTCCGCGTTGAAGGCCGTATTGACCACGGCGTCGAAACCGCGCCCGAGTCCCGTGAGGATTCCGCAGTTCTGGATGTTCGCGCAAATATTCTCACATCGGCGGCACATGACGCATTTGGCGAGGTCCTTCGTGATCGAGACGGATTTCTGTTTGGGCTGCTGGGCGTGATGCCCCTCGAAGCGGAGCTCCCGGAGTCCGAAATCCATGGCGATCTTCTGCAGTTGACAAAAACCGTTTTTCCCGCAGGTGAGGCAGGTATTGGGATGGTCGGAAAGTAGAAGTTCCAGGATCACCTTTCTGCGGTTCATGACATTGGCCGAATCGGTGATGACTTCCATGCCTTCCCCCACGGGGGTCGTACAGGAAGGGACAAGCCTCCCCATGCCTTTGATTTCCACGACGCAGATCCGGCAGGACGCGCAATTGTTCTTGAATCCGATCTCCTCCATATTCATGTAACAGAGATTGGGAATTCTGACGCCGACCTTGGCGGCGGCGTCCAGGATGGTCGTCCCCTCGGGGGCGACTACGGTTTTGTCGTCTATTTTCAATTTGATCATCTTCATAATCGTATAACCTCCCTGAGTCCTTATTCCATATTGACGGCGTTAAAGCGGCAGGCGCTGTAGCAGGCGCCGCACTTGATACAGAGCTCCTGGTTGATCGTATGGGGCTTTTTCGGAAATCCCGTGATGGCCATGACCGGGCATACCTTGGCGCAGGCCGTGCAACCGATACAATTGCTCTCGTCGATCCTGTAGACCAGAAGCCCCTGGCAAACTTTGGCGGGACAGCGTTTTTCCACAATATGGGCGATGTATTCGTCCTCAAATTTCTGCAGCGTCGAAAGAACCGGATTGGGCGAGGTCTGACCGAGACCGCAGAGCGACGTGGTCTTCACGGTTTCCGCCAGGGTCTTCAGAAGTTTGATGTCCTCCAGTTTCCCGTTTCCGGTCGTAATCCGCTGCAAAATCTCGAAAAGGCGGGTATTTCCGACCCGGCAGGGAGTACATTTCCCGCAGGATTCGTCCAGCGTGAATTCCAGGAAAAACTTGGCGATGGCGACCATACAGTCGTCCTCATCCATGACAACCATACCGCCGGAACCCATGATGGCCCCCTTGGCGCTCAAGTTGTCAAAATCCACCTGAATGTCGAGATCCGCCTCCGAGAGACAGCCTCCCGAAGGTCCGCCGGTCTGGACCGCTTTGAATTTTTTCCCATTTTTGACGCCGCCGCCGATCTCAAAGATGATCTCCCGCAGCGTGATCCCCATGGGGACTTCGACGAGGCCCACATTGGCGATTTTCCCCGAAAGCGCGAAAACTTTGGTGCCGGGGGAACCGGGCGTTCCCACTTCTTTGAACCAGGAAGCGCCGTTCAAGATGATCCCCGGGACGTTGGCGAAGGTTTCGACATTGTTGACGACCGTCGGCTTCCCTAAATATCCGCTGTCTATGGGATAGGGCGGCTTCGAGGTGGGCTCTCCGCGCTTTCCTTCCATGGAGCGCAATAGCGCCGTTTCCTCGCCGCAGACAAAGGCGCCGGCCCCCAGTCTCAGCTCGATGTCGAAGGAAAAATCCGTCCCGAAGATGTTTTTTCCGAGGAAGCCTTTCCTCCGCGCCGCTTCTATAGCGACGGAAAGTCTGTGCATGGCCAGGGGGTATTCGGCCCGGATGTAAACAAAGCCCTTGACGGCCCCGATGGCGTAAGCGCCGATAACCATACCTTCGATCACCAGATGGGGGTCGCCCTCGAGGACCGAGCGGTCCATAAAAGCGCCCGGATCTCCTTCGTCAGCGTTACAAACGATATATTTCTCGTCGGATATTCTGTTGAAAGCCATTTCCCATTTGAGCCCCGTGGGGAAACCCGCTCCGCCTCTGCCCCGGAGACGGGATTCTTTCATTTCCCGCACGATTTCTTCCCGGGTCATGGACGTCAGCGCTTTACGCAAAGCCTCGTATCCGTCGTTTTGAATGAAATCCTCAATGTTCTCGGGATCGATGATTCCGCAATTTTTGAGCACCCGCCGGACCTGTTTCCGATAAAATCCGATCTCGCCGGGATTGTATACTTTCTGTCGGGTGTCCGGATCCGTGTAAATGAGCCGGTCCACGATTTGATGTTTCATGATGTCGCTTTCGATGATCTCCCGGGCGTCTTCGGGCTTCACTTCCAGATAAAAATTGTTTTCCGGCAACACGGCCACGATGGGGCCTTTTTCGCAGAACCCGAAGCAACCGGTCAACGCAGCTTCCACCTGATCTTCCAGCTTGTATTCTCCGATGACTTTTTTCAGGTTGATCAGGATTTCTTCACTCTTGGAAGAGAGGCAACCGGTTTCTCCACAGACGAAAATTTTTCTCTTTTCCATGCTATTCCTCCCTGCATATTTTTCGGTTATTCGTGCACATTCGCCTTTTCCCGGTATTGCTCCAGGATCCCCTTGACGTCTTTGGGCAATACCTTGCCGTGAACGTCCTTGTCGATGACGATGACGGGGGCCAGCATACAGGCCCCGAAACAGCGCAGGCAGTCAATGGAAAACACGCCGTCCTCCGTCACCTGGCCCACTTCCACATTCAGGACCCGCTTCAATTCTTTCAATACCTTCTCGGCGCCGCGGACATAGCAGGCCGTTCCCAGACAGACGGAAATTTGGCGTTTCCCTCTGGGTTCCGTCGTAAAATAATTGTAAAAGCTGACCACTCCGTTGACTTTCGCCACGGGCGCGCCGATCTTGTCCGCGATATATTCCTGCAGTTCCCGGGGTAAATAGCCGAACAGACTTTGCGCCTTGTGCAGGATGGCAATCAGTTCTCCTTCTTTTTCTTCAAAGGATGAAATAAAGGCATCCAGCTCTTGAAAAAGTACGTTTTCGCCTTTGCAAATCATAAGTCCTCCTGAGTGCATATTTATTAGAGATTTAATCAGGAAATCGTGATGAAAATGATTCTGTTTATTACTTCTTTATATACCACTGGAATACATAAATTTCAAGTAAGTTTGGCGGAAAAATTTAAAAAGCGCGGCGCGTTCCTTCGGGCCGCGCCGCACATGGTTCACAGTTCTTTTTTATTTCGCTACGATATTAACAATTTTGTCGGGAATCGTGATGATTTTGACTACGGTTTTTCCCGCTAAATGCTTCCGGATATTGGGGAGCGCCAGGGCCGTCCGCTCGAGGACCTCGCTGGATGTACCACGCGCCGTATCGAAGGTCCCGCGCATTTTCCCGCTGATCTGGACCGCCACGGTCGTGATATCCGTATGGATCAAGTTTTCGTCGTAGGCCGGCCAGGTCTCGTTGAACACATAGCCGGAATTGCCGTATTCCTCCCACAGCTCGTCGGCGAAATGGGGTACGAAAGGCGAGAGCATGATGATGACATTCTTGAGGGCAAGGCCGAAGACATTTTTCGAAAGATCCGTCGCCTTTCCCAAATCAAGGATGTCGGCCTTGAAACTCTGCAATTCGTTGGTGAGTTCCATAATGGCCGCGATAGACGTATTGAAATGATAGTTGTCCTCGATGGAATCCGTGACTTTCTTGATCGTCTGGTTGAGCTTGATCAAAAGGTCTCTGTCCCGGCCGGCAGCGGCGCTCATATCGACGGCGGCGAATACGGCGTCTTCTTTATTCTCGAGGGCCAGTCTCCACACCCGGGAAAGAAAGCGCTGGGCCCCGATCAGGCCGTTTTCGTTCCATTCGAGCTCTTTTTCGGGCGGCGCCGTAAAGATAATGAAAAGCCGCGTGACGTCGGCGCCAAAGGCCGAAATCATCTCTTCGGGATCGACGCCGTTGTTCTTGGACTTGGACATTTTTTCGATCCGGATAACGAGTTCTTCGCCGGTCTTGGCGGAAAAAGCCTTCTCGCCGCTGCGGGTGATTTCCGTCGGGTAGAGGAAGCGGTTTTCCTTGGGGGAATAATAGGAGGGCCCCAGCACCATGCCCTGCGTCAGCAGGCGGGCGAAGGGTTCGTTGGATTTTTTGAGCCCGAGATCCCGCAGGATTTTCGTAAAAAACCGCGCGTAAAGCAGGTGCATGACGGCGTGCTCAATACCCCCGATATACTGGTTGACCGGCGTCCATCCGTCGACGATCACGCTGTCAAAGGGGGCGGTATCATTATTCGGGTCGCAGTAGCGGTCAAAATACCAGGAAGAATCGACGAAGGTATCCATGGTGTCCGTATCCCGCCTGGCGGGTCCGCCGCAGACAGGGCAGACGGCATTTTTGAAGGATTCCGAAGTCTCCAGGGGATTTCCGGCCCCACTGAAAGACACGTCCTCGGGGAGCTTTACGGGCAGATTCTCGTCTTTTTCCATGACGAGGCCGCATTTGGGACAATAGAGCGCGGGAATTGGCGTGCCCCAATAGCGCTGCCGGGAGACGCCCCAGTCCTTCAGACGATACTTGACGGTCCGCGTGCCCTTTTGGTTTTCCTCCACAAAGAGCGCGATTTTCTCAAGGGCTTCCTCTTGCGGCATCCCGTCAAACTGAGCGGAATTGGTCATGACGCCTTCATCCACATAGGCTTCGGTCATGGTATCGGCGTCGAGTTTGATTTCTTCTTTTTTTGCCTTGTCCCAAGGGTTGACGACAACCCGGATCGGGAGCTTGTATTTTTTCGCGAAGGCGAAGTCCCGCTCGTCATGGGCGGGCACGGCCATCACGGCGCCGGTTCCGTAATTCATCAGCACGTAATCGGCTATCCAGAGCTCTACTTTTTCGCCGGTAATGGGATTTTCCACATACCAGCCCGTGAATATTCCGTTTTTCTCGCGGCCTTCGGCGCTCCGCTCAATGAGATCCGTATTTTTCATGCGGGCCACGGCTTCTTTGATGCCGGGATTGACCGCGATGATCTTGTCGACAAGGGGATGCTCAGGGGCCAACACGCAGTACGTCACGCCGTAGATCGTATCGATACGGGTCGTGAACATCGGAAGGTCTTCTCCGTTTTCGACGACTTTAAAGACGATTTCCGTGCCGTAGGATTTTCCGATCCAGTTCTTTTGCATGATCAGCACTTTTTCGGGCCAGCCTTCCCGGATCTCGTCATGGCCGGAAAGAAGTTCCTCGGCGTAGTCTGTGATCTTGAAAAACCACTGTTCCAGCTCTTTTTGAATTACCGAAGTCTCCGGATGCCGCCAGCATTTTCCGTCTTCGACCTGTTCGTTGGCCAGGACCGTATTGCAGTCGGGGCACCAGTTGACCAGGGATTTTTTCCGGAAAACCAGTCCCTTTTCATAGAGCCGCTTGAATATCCACTGGTTCCACTTGTAGTATTCGGGGTCACAGCTGGCGATTTCCCGATCCCAGTCATAGGAAAAACCCATAAGCTTCATCTGACGCTTCATGTTGGCGATATTGGTTTTTGTCCAGACCGCGGGATGCGCTCCGTGCTCGATGGCGGCGTTTTCCGCGGGAAGCCCGAAGGCGTCCCAGCCCATGGGATGAAGGACATTGAAGCCTTTCATTTTTTTGTAGCGGGTCAGCACATCGCCGATCGTATAGTTTCGAGCATGCCCCACATGGAGCTTTCCCGAGGGATAGGGGAGCATTTCGAGGACATAGTAGTTTTCCTTGCCGGGGACTTTGTCCGGCGTCTTGAAAATTTTCTCCCGCTCCCATTTTTCCTGCCACTTTTTTTCTATTTCCCTGAAATTATAGTCTTTCAAAACAGTCACCTCATCAGTTTATCGGGTTATTGTATGATGCGCCCGGGCGATTCCCGAAAGGATCACGCCGCAGGCGACGGATACGTTTAGTGAATTGATTTTGCCGTACATGGGGATTTTGACCAGGACATCACAGTGTTCCCGTACTTTTTTCCGGATCCCCCTGCCTTCGTTGCCCAAGACCAGGACGGCTCGGTCGGCGTAAGGTTCTTCCGAAAAATCGCGCCCGGCGCTCCCCTCGGCGCCGTAGATCCAGAAGCCCAGAGTTTTCAGGCGGTCCAGGGCGAGGGAAATGTTGATGACCTTGCAGATCGGCACATGCTCGATGGCCCCCGTCGACGTCTTGACCACGGTTTCGCTGATCCGCGCGGCGTTACGCTCGGGAAGGATTATTCCTCCTACGCCGAAGACCTCGGCGCTTCGGATGATGGCCCCCAGATTGTGCGGATCCTGGATTTCATCGAGGACCAAAGCGATACATTTTTTCATGGGCGCCAGCCGTTCGAGCATCTCCCCGAATTCCAGGTAATAATTGTATTCGCTGAGAATGAGTGACACGCCCTGGGAATTGAGCGTCCGCTTGTCCGTATAAAAAATCCGGATATTGCGTTCGCCCGCCAGTTTTTTCACAAGGAGTAAACGCTCGTCCCGCGCCCCCTTGTAAATCTCTATCTTTTCAATATTGTTTTCCCTGTTCCGCAACGCTTCTATTACGGGATTGATGCCAATTACTCTATCCATGGATTTTTGCAGACCGAAGGCTCTTACAACCGGATCTTGATCCTTTCGATCTCCGCTCCTAACTTTTTTAGTTTTTTATCGAAAATTTCATAACCCCGATCCACGTGGTAGATCCGGTTGACGACGGAAGTTCCCTTTGCCATAAGCGCCGCCAGGACCAGAGCCGCTCCGGCCCGCAAGTCGCTCGCCATGACGTTTGCGCCCGAAAGTTCCCTGACTCCGGTGATCTTGGCCAGATCGCCGTCGACGCTGATCTGGGCGCCCATGCGGTTCAGCTCCGCCACGTGCATGAAACGGTTTTCGAAGATCGTTTCCTTGATCTCGCTCTTCCCCTTGACCAGGGACAAAAGCGTCATCATCGGCGCCTGGATATCCGTCGGAAATCCGGGGTGGGGCATGGTCACCACTTCCGCGGGCGAAAGATCCGACAGTTTCGATAAAATCCGCAGCGTATTTCGCGTAAAGCGGTATTTGAGACCCATTTCCTCGAGTTTCAACAGGAAGCCGTTCAGATGCTCACGATTGACGCCGCTCACGGTGACATCGCCCTCAAAGAGGATCGCGAGGATGATATAGGTCGCCGCCACGATCCGGTCGCTGATGATCGTATGCTCGCCGGGCGTCAGTTTCTTTACGCCCTCGATGACAACGGTGCTTGTGCCGGCCCCCTTGATCTTCGCGCCCATTTTGTTGAGAAAATCAGCCAGATCCTCAATCTCAGGCTCCCGGGCCGCGTTTTCGATAACCGTGGTCCCCCGGGCTTTCGTCGCCGCCATCATGATGTTTTCCGTCGCGCCGACGCTGGGCATATCGAGGATAATGCCGCCTCCGGAAAGGCCGTTTTTCGCGACCGCGTCCACATAGCCGTTGACGATTTTGTATTTGACGCCCAGGGCCTCAAAGCCCTTCAAATGAAGGTCCACCGGCCTTAGGCCGATATTGCACCCCCCGGGTAGAGACACGTTGGCTTTTCCCGCGTAGGCCAGGATCGCGCCCATGGCGAGAAAGGAGGCCCGCATTTTCTTGACGATCTCATATTCGGCCGTCAAGGTACTCAGGCCGTTATTAGTGATCTTGTAGGCGTGGGGGCCCGCTTTTTCCACAAGGAGACCGAGGCTCGTCAAAAGCTCGATGGACGTCTTGATGTCCCGCAGATTGGGGACATTTTTCAGCGTATAGGTCCCCTTTTCCATGAGCGTAGCCATAAAAACCGGGAGCGACGAATTTTTCGATCCGTCAACCCGGATTTCCCCCATCAGCCGTTTTCCGCCCGTGATCCGGAATGCCTCGACGCCAACCATTTGGAAGACTCCTTGTATTTTTTCGGTAACTATTGAATTATATCACAAAGCAAGCTTTTTGGAAAGCGGAATTTTACTTTGCCTTCCCGAGATAGGCGGCTTTGACGGCTTCGTTTTCCAGAAGCTCCGCGCCTGTGCCGACGATGGTGATTTCTCCCGTCTCCATGACATAGCCCATATCGGCCGCTTTGAGGGCCATATTGGCGTTTTGCTCGATGAGCAGAATCGTCACGCCCTGCCGGTTGATTTCGCGGATAATGGCAAAAACGCCCTGCACGATAAGCGGCGCCAGACCCAGCGAAGGCTCGTCCATCATGATGAGTTTCGGCCTTGACATGAGCGCCCGACCGATGGCGAGCATCTGCTGCTCCCCTCCGGAAAGGGTGCCGGCCATCTGCCACGAGCGGTCCTTCAAGATCGGAAACAGCGTATAGATCCAGTCGAGGTCCGACTCCAGCGAATCGTTTCTCATAAAGGCCCCGATTTTGAGATTCTCCAAAACCGTAAGATTGGAAAAAACCCTTCTCCCTTCGGGAACGAGGGTAATGCCCTCGGCAACGACGGTATCGGTGGGCTGTCCGAGGAGCTCTTTGCCGTCAAAGCGGATGCTGCCCGTGGCAGGCACGAGCCCCGCGATGGCCCGGAGCGTGGAGCTTTTTCCGGCGCCGTTTGAGCCCACGAGCGTCACGACCTTTCCTTTTTCCACGGAAAAATTGATGTTTTTCACGGCCCGGATGCCGCCGTAGGCGACGCTCAGGTCTGTGATGGTCAATAAATTGTTGTCCCTATTCATCCTGCACCCCCAGATAGGCGTCGATAACCCGCTTGTTGCGCTGGATTTCCGGCGGGGTCCCGCTCGCGATCATTTCCCCGAAATCGAGGACGTAGATCCGGTCGGAAATCTCCATGACGAGGTTCATGTGATGCTCGATCATGAAGACCGTCAGCCGAAAGTCGTCTTTGATTTTCTGGATAAACGCAGTCAGTTCGTCCGTTTCCTGGGGATTCATGCCGGCCGCGGGCTCGTCCAGCAAAAGGAGCGAAGGCTGCGTCGCGAGCGCTCTCGCGATCTCCAGATGACGCTGCTTGCCGTAGGGGAGCGCGCTTGAAACCTCGTCCCGCAAGTCGGCGAGGCCCACGATTTCCAAAAGCTCAAGGGCCCGTTTGCGATTTTCCCGCTCTTCCCGTAAGTTCAGACGAAAAATGGCCGAGAGGAAATCGGCTTTTGACCGCATATGGGTCGCGATGAGGATGTTCTCAAAAACCGTGAGACGCCCGAAAAGCCGGATATTCTGAAATGTGCGGGCAATGCCCAGCTTTGTGATTTTATCCGGCGTATGCCGTATGGTTTTTGTATATTTCCCGACATTTTGGGCTTTGCAGATCTTTTTCATGCCGCCCTTGGGAAAATCGGAGATGATGCAGTTGTCCCTGAAATACACGGCGCCGTTGGTGGGGGCGTAAACGCCGGTCACTACGTTGAAAGCCGTGGTTTTCCCCGCGCCGTTGGGTCCGATCAGGGCGACGATTTCCCCTTCGTCCACGACGAGGGAAAGGTTATCGACGGCCACAACGCCGCCGAATTGCATCGTAATATTTTCAAGTTTCAAAACATGCTCAGGCACCGGAACCACCCGCCTTCCTTCCCGCTTTCCGCTTCAGCAGTCCGCGGTATTTCTTGTCTTTGAACCAGAAGTAAATTCCGTCCCAGGAAAATTCCTTCGTCCCCATGATTCCTTTGCGGAAAAAGAGCACGACGAGCATCAGAAGTATTGAAAAGATGACCATTCTGAGTCCCGGGCGGAACAAGGGAACCGGTATGTTCCCGATCATGAGCGGGCTGTCAAAGAAACGCAGCCATTCGAGGCCGTAAGTGATCACAAAGGAAGCGAGGACGGTCCCCGTTACGCTTCCCATGCCGCCCAGCACCACGATCAGGAGAAAATTGTATGTCAACGTAAAATAAAACTGCTTGGGGTCAATGGTTGTGAGGAAGGACGCGTAAAGTCCCCCCGCGATGGCGCTGAAAAATGCGCTCACCGAAAAAGCCAGCTCTTTGTGCAGCGTAAGGTTGATGCCCATGGCCTCGGCGGCCACATTGTCCTCCCGGATGGCCTTGAAGGCCCGACCGTAGGACGAATTGATCAGGAGCATCATAATGCCGATACAGAGAGCGGCGATACCGAACACGGTAAACATGGACGTAATCGGCGGGATGCGTTTGATGCCGAAGGCGCCGTTGGTGATCGTGGGCATGTTGGTGAGGACGATCCGGATGATTTCCGAAAAGCCCAGCGTCGCGATGGCCAGATAGTCGCTTTTGAGCCGCAAGACCGGGTAACCGATCAAAAGGGCCAGAACGGCCGCGATCAAGCCTCCGATGAGGATGGCCGCCACAAAAGGCAGGCGCATTTCCACAAGCCAGGGCGCCATGGGCTCCACATAGAATATGGATTTGATGCTAGCCTTGGGGATCGTGAAAACGGCTACGCTGAATGCCCCTATGGCCATAAAGCCCGATTGCCCCAGGGAAAATAGCCCCGTAAAGCCGTTGACGAGATTCATGGAAACGCTGACGATCGCGTATATTGCGGATAAATTTAATATTCTTTTGACATAGGGCGAGCCCAAATGGCCCCTATCCACCGCAAAGAGAAAGATCACCGCGACAGCGACAAGACAGACCGTACATAAAAATTTGATTTTCTTATCCATGGGCGCTCACACCTTGTCCGTTGTCTTTTCCCCCAGGAGGCCTGTGGGTTTGACGATCAGCATAATAATCAGAAGCGCGAAGGCGAAAGCGTCGCGATAGCCCGTCATCTTCGGGAAAAAGGCGATCAGCATGGGCTCCGTAATCCCGAGGATGAGCCCGCCCAGGACAGCGCCCGGGATGTTGCCGATCCCGCCGAAGACAGCGGCGATAAAACATTTGAGGCCCGGCATCACGCCCACAAGGGGGAAAATGCTCGGGTATTTGGCCCCCCAGAGGATGGAGCCGATAGCGGCCAAAAAGGAGCCGATTCCGAAGGTCGTCGAGATGACCCGGTTGATCTTGATCCCCATGAGTCGCGCCGTTTCATAATCTTTGGAAACCGCCCGCATGGCCATCCCCATTTTCGTCCGATGGACGAGAAACATGAGCGCCAAAAGCAAAAATACCGTAATGATGGGGGTTACCACAGTCACCAGCTGAAAGGACACGCTGCCGAACTGCACAACCTTCGTCAAAAAGGGAATGTTGGGGTATCCCTTGGGAACGCCCGTAAAAATATAGATCGCCAGATTTTCAAGCAAATAGGAGGCGCCGATGGCGGAAATCATGATGGACATCCGCGGGGCGTCCCGTAAAGGCTTGTAGGCGCTTCGTTCCAAAAGCATCCCCAGCAGCACCGTCATCAACAGCACGAGGGGGATTGACAGATAGACCGGAAGCCCCATTCCGGCCATGGTGACCATCATAAAATATCCCGCCATCATGAAGACGTCGCCGTGGGCAAAATTGATCAGGAGCAAAATCCCGTATACCATGGTGTAGCCGATGGCAATCAGGGCGTACAGGCTCCCCAGGGACAGCCCGTTGATCAGGTGCTGGATAAAAATACCGGAGCTCATAGAAGCTTTCCTCCCGCCAGCGGATAAAAAGAATGAAAAGCTGCCCTGCGTTAATTCCAAACGACGAACGTAAGGCAGCTCTATTCATCCGCTTATTGTTGATTGTTCATTGATTTTTTCTTATTTGCCGACGCTCTGGCTGCTCAGGTATTCAAACTTGCCGCCTTTGATGACTTTGATGACCGCGAAATCCTTCTGCGCGTCGCCGTTTTCATCAAACTGGAACGAGCCCGTTACGCCTTCGAGACCCTTTGTCTCCGTGAGGGCTTTGCGGATCGCTTCGCCGTCTGTGGATCCGGCCCGTTTGATGGCGTCCAGGATCACAAAGTACGCGTCATAGCCCAGAGCCGCAACTGCGGGGATAATGGGATCCTTTCCGCCGAGGAAGCCCTTGAAGCCCGGAACGAATTTTTTCGCTTCGGCGGTGGCGGCGGAATTGTTTTCGTCAAAGAATGTCGAGAGCACAACGCCTTCGGCCGCGTCTCCGGCTACCTGGATGATGGACTCGTTTTCCCAGGTGTCGCCGCCCATAATGAGGGCGGAAATCCCCAAGGCCTTGGCCTGTTTGATGATGAGACCGGCCGATACGATGGACGAAGGCGCGAAGATAACGTCAGCGCCGGCGGATTTGGCGTTTGTCAGGATGGAATTGAAGTCCTGCTCATTGGTCTGGAACTGCTGGTCGGCCACGATTTCTCCGCCCAGTTTCTTGAACTCGCGCGTAAAGAAGCTGCCGAGCCCCGTGGAATAGTCGTCGCCCAGCTGGGTGATGACCGCCGCTTTCTTCTTGCCCTGGGCGATGGCGTAATTGGCCAGAACCGTGCCCTGGAAGGGGTCGAGGAAGCAGGCGCGGAAATAGAATTCGTTGCCTTCGGTTACCATGGGATTCGTACAGGAAGCGCCCATGGCGGGAACTTTGGCGTTGCGGAAAATGTCGCCGGCGGCGATGGATACGCCCGAGCCGTAGGAGCCGATGACGGCCACGACTTTTTCTTTTTCCACAAGTCTCGTGGCGGCTACGACCGCTTCGGCTTTGTCGGATTTGTTGTCCACAATGACAAGCTCAACTTTTTTGCCCAATACTTCAGGATAAACTTGGTTGGCGTACTTGATCCCGTCGACTTCCTGGGATCCGCCGCCGCCGTTTTCGCCGGTCAGCGGTTCAAAAACGCCGATTTTGATCGTGTCGTCAGCGGCGAGGACTTTTTCGCCGTATCCGATGGTAAACGCGGCGGCTACAGCGAGAACTGCGGCCATCGATAAAAACAATTTTTTCATGCAGGTTACCCCCTTGAAAATGTGAGTTTGGATTTTTGGCGCCGGTGAAAGGCCGATGCAATACTTTATGACAAATATAGTAAAAATATATCACTTTTTTCGCTATTAATCAAGTAAAAGTTGAAAAAAATAAATGGAACGGAGGAGGCTTACCCGATACCGTGGGATTTTACGTGATTTCAATGGATTTTTTGTTCATTGACAGGCGGATTTAGAGGGTTAAAGGTAGACACGCCGGGCGATTTCGGGTATAATATAATAAAGAAAAGGCGTCGGTTACAGCACCCTAACCAAATGGTTGCAGCAATTTCGTGAATCTGGAGACATTGTCGCCCGAGGATCCGGAAATTTCTCATCAGATGAACAAAAAGAGATTGCACGTCTTAAACGTAAACTTCGCGATACAGAGGATGCACTTGAAGTCCTAAAAAAAGCTATCGACATTCTGGGAAAATGACAGAAAGTGTCAAGAAGTTCCACATTTATGAGCATTGGTAGCGATAGTCTATGGGCGAAGCTTAAGGACTGTAATAAAAGGAAGGAAAAACACTTGACAAATTGAGGAGGAAATAATGAAAAAGGTATTTAAAGAATTGCAAAGTATGATGGTTCTGCCACTTGGTGGTGGCTTCGGTCGCCGGGTGACCGTAGTACTCGCGCCGACCTTGACAAACGTGAAGCCTGGGTGTCGTCGCTCGGCAGAGAGGTCGAGCCCCATCGTCGGTTAATTCTGCATCGAAGCAACCCCCGTAAGGGCGATTTAAATTTTTTCAAGCTTAATTTTGTACCCCAATGTGTTCAAAACTCTTTGAAACGTACTGAAGTTTATTTTTTCCGCTTCACAGCTGCGGATTTTCTGTATGACCGTCGGAGAGACACCGACAAGTTCCGCCAATTTTCTTACGGATAGCTTCTTTTCCTGCATTTGCTCCAACACAAACTCCGACAGGAGAAATTGTTCATATTCCCGGTCGAATTTTTCTTTTTGCTCTGGAACTGCGGTTATGAATTTATCGAATGTTGTCGCCATCATTTCTCCTCCTGGTTTCTGTTCAAGTAATCAATGCGGTATTTTGTCGCCTTTTGGATCTCATTTTCCGGTAGTTTTTCACTTTTCTTATAAAAGCCATTCGTAATGACGATCCTCTTTCCGCGGACGAAAAAGGACAAATATCTGTCTGGTTGCGGTTTGAACGCAAATATATTATTTCCTTCATACCGAAATTTTCGGGTATCAATAATTTTTCCGAAATCAGCCATTTTCTTCACCAATAACAAGAACTTGCGCTTCTGATCATCGGAAACGGATAGAAAATACTCAAAAGCTTCACTATAACCACCTTTATCGTAATACCATTCTACGGTATAATAAATACCGGCATATACCACGCAGGTATCATTATTTAGCATTGGAACAACCATGTGTACTCCCTTTGTCTATTATCATATTTATTGTATCATAAATATGATACGAAGTCAAGGTAGTTTTTACTGATATAAAATTCCTCAGAATCTCCCCTTCGCAAGGGGAGATTCGCGGGTATTATTTGTAACAAGCGTCAAATCTTTACTTTTGGCGCGGGCGGCGATAAGCATATCCAAATGACCGATCAAATTCCCTTTTTTTGCAAATCCGCCCTTTTCTTCCACATTCCGACGCGGCAATAGCGTTAAAATCAAGAACCGTCACGCCTGCGAGAAAGGCGGCCAGTTTCCCCATATTCGACAATCGTTTTGCCCCGAGGTACAGGCTGACTTCGATATATACTCCTTTGAAAGTTATGTCAAGATTTTTTGGAAAAAACGACATTTTCACCGGACCGCATCGAAAAAACTTGCCCTTTCCTCAGTTCCGTGGTATATTATAATGAAGACTGAATTTTAGGAGGTGTTTCCGATGGAACAAATCTTGGAACTGCTGAATCAAAACAAACTTGCCGACGTCCGCAGACTGATCACGGAAGAAAATCCCGTCGACATCGCGGAATTCTGCGAAGAGCTGTCGCAGGAGCAATGCCTCAAATTGTTCCGCATCCTTCCGAAAAACATCTCCGCCGACGTGTTCTCCTATCTTTCCATCGAAAAACAGCAGGAGATCATTGAAGGGATCACCGACAACGAACTCAATTTCATCATCAACGAAATGTATCTGGACGACGCCGTGGACGTTGTCGAGGAAATGCCCGCCAACCTCGTGGACAGGATCTTGCGGACATCCTCGCCCGCCACGCGCAAATTGATCAACCAGTTTCTGAATTATCCCGAAAACAGCGCCGGCAGCGTCATGACCGTCGAGTATATCGCGCTGAAAAACACGCTGACCGTGGGGGAAGCCCTCGAATACATCAAAAAAAGCGATATCGACAGCGCCAGCTACGACACCTGCTACGTCATCGATCCCAAGCGTAAGCTGATCGGCAATATCTCGTTCAAAAGCCTCGTCTTTTTTGACGACGTCCTCGATATCGTGGACGTCATGGAGACGAATATCGTCATGACCACGACGACCCAGGACCAGGAAAATGTCGCCGAGCTCTTCCGGAAATACGACTTGACGTCCATGCCGGTCGTCGATACCGAAGAACGCCTCGTTGGAATCATCACCATCGACGATATCGTCGACGTCATCGACCGGGAAAATACCGAAGACTTCCAGAAAATGGCGGCCATTTCCCCCTCGGACGAAGAATATCTCAAGGAATCCGTCTTTTCCCTGGCCAAGCACAGGATCCTCTGGCTCCTGATCCTCATGATCTCGGCGACCTTTACGGGCCGGATCATCCGTCGCTATGAGGAAGTCCTGCAATCGGTTGTTGTCCTCGCGGCCTTTATCCCCATGCTGATGGATACGGGCGGAAACGCCGGATCCCAGTCGGCGACGCTGATCATTCGCGGGATCGCGCTGGGGGAAATTACCCTGAGCGACATCTGGCGGATCATCTGGAAGGAAACCCGGGTGAGCGTCATTGTAGGCGCGGCCCTTTCGGTAATCAATTTCGCGCGGATCCTGTTTTTTGAGCACGTGCCCTCACAGGTCGCCCTGGTCGTCAGCGTCAGCCTCTTCATCACCGTCGTCATGGCGAAAGTCGTGGGCGGCGTGCTGCCGGTCGTCGCAAAAGGTTGCAAAATGGATCCCGCCATTATGGCGAGCCCGCTGATTACGACCATCGTCGACGCCTGCGCGCTCACGATCTATTTCGCGCTTTCGACGCACTTCCTGCATCTCACGGCTGCGGCGGTATGAGGGAAAATCATGAAGAACACCGTGATCCGATACCAATACGACGGCAGCAATTTTTACGGATCCCAGAAGCAGGCCGACAAAAGGACTGTGCAGGGGGAAATGGAGCAGGCCCTGCGCTTCATTCTCAAAGAGAAAATCCGGCTGATTTCCGCGGGCAGAACGGACCGGGGCGTACACGCCCTCGAGCAGGTTTCAAATTTTGACAGCAGGCTCACGATCCCCTACGACCGCTTGTTTCTGGCCCTTTCCAATCTCGCGCCGCCCGATATCGGCATTCTGTCCGTTGATGAGGCGGAACCCGCGTTTAACGCGCGATTTTCGGCCAAAGAGCGGGAATACCGCTATGTCCTGACCGAACGCAAATCTCCCTTCACGGCCCGCTATCAGACTTATGTGGAACGCCTGCCGGAAATCGACAGATTCCGCGAGATCATGGCCCCCCTTGAAGGGGAGCACAATTTCCGCAATTTTATGCTTGTGGATACCGTGGAAAAGAATCCGGTCAAGAATATCTTTTTCATCCGAATGGAGAACATCGGAGATACGCTTGCGGTAACCGTTCGCGGGAATTCCTTCGGGAAATCCCAGATCCGGCTGATGCTGGGCGCGGCCCTGGACGTCTATTGGGGGAAAAGGCCCGCCGACTATATCCGGAGAATGCTGGCGGAACCCGATAAATTGCTAGAGCGAAAGCTCGCGCCACCCAACGGCCTTTATTTGTCCCGGATCATTTATTGAACGGGTTCACAAAAACGACATCTTATTCCGCGACCGGATTCCCCCTCCGGTCTCTTTTTTAAAGATCATACAACTTTGTAATCAATACAAAAACAGACGATGTTTAAACTTGTTTTGTTCAATGATGTTCAGATAATTGACATATTTCTGAGTTCCCTAAACGTATACAAATCGCCTGTTTCAGAACGAAGTGTTTTTTGGTCGTGCTATTTCCGAACAGTCCAAAAAAGATTTTTTCCACAGAATTCTCCGTGTTTTTTGTGTCCTTGGGAAATGCGGGAAAGCTGATATTACCCCTTGCGGACCTATGAATAAGGGGAATAAGCCACGAAAAGGACAGCGAAGGGCGCCGGATTTTATTGCAATAAAATGAAAATAAATGTTGACAAAATCAGAATTTCTAAGTATTATAAAAGAAGAATCATTACAAAAGTGTTTTTCTTTAATTTGTTGGGCCGAGAAAGAGGTGAAGGGCATGCAAGTTGAGAATATAGGCAATTTCTTAAAGAGCAAAGACATAAGACCTTCCTACCAACGAATCAAAGTATACCAGTATTTAATCGAGCACAAGAATCATCCTACTGTGGACATGATCTACAAGGCATTGGGTCCTGAGATCACGACCTTGTCAAAGACCACCGTATACAATACTTTGAACCTCTTTATACAGCACGGGATCGTAAACATGATCGTCATCGAAGAAAATGAAACCCGCTATGATGCCGATATGCACACACATGGCCATTTCAAATGCGTGAAATGCGGTAAGTTGAATGACGTGATGTTGCCGGAAGACGTCATTGACAGAATCACGGCTGAGGGTTGCGACGTTAAAGAAAAACATATCTATATGAAAGGGCTCTGCAGGGAATGCAAGGAATCCGTCAACAAATTGGTATGAGGACTTTTCCCTGAAAACCTGCGCGACCGGTTTTCGCGTGATCATACGCCGGAGATCGGGCTGGATTAGTTTGTGCCCGAAATCTTGGCGATATAGGAGGTATAAAACGATGTCCTACGGAAAAATCTGGAAGGAAAAGGGCGGAAAATCAGTAGTGGAAGTCGTATCCCGGGATTTTAACGAGGCGGCGCTCTCGGATAAATTCGAAGCGCTGGAAGAAAAGAGCCAGGACGCGGCCGTGGAAAAACACGTCCCCTATGTTGAAGAAACCGCCGAAGGCTATGTGGTCAAGGTCGGCAAAGCCGCCAAACACCCCATGGCGCCCGAACATTTTATCGAGTTTATCGAAATCCTCGTCGACGGTAGCTTCCTGTACAGGAAATACCTGAACCCCGGGGAGGAACCCGAAGCGCTGTTTCAAGTCCCCAAGGGCGGAAGCGTCAGCGCCAGGGAATATTGCAACGTACACGGCTTATGGAAAAATCAGTAAAACTATTTCAGGACAAAGGTGATCAGACATGAAAAAATACGAATGCAAGCTCTGCGGCTATATCTACGACCCCGCCATAGGCGATCCCGATAACGGCGTTGCTCCGGGCACGCCCTTTGAAAAATTGCCGGCCGGCTGGGTATGTCCACTTTGCGGCGCGGAAGTCGCGGAATTTGAGAAAATAGATTAAGCTCCGAACGTGAAAAGCGCCTGCGCGGCGCTTTTTTTCTAAAAAAATAAAAATTTTTCTTTACAAATTCACAAAGAAAAAGCATAATATGATTGTGGAATTTATTCGATTGCAGATGTGGAGAGAATCAGATGAAAAAGCAAATCAAGAGAATCATCATCGCCAACACCGGAAAGATCAGAAGTATGGTTCTTTCGATCCCGACGTTTTTTCTGGCCAAAAAGATGTATCCCGAGGCGGAAATCGTGGTCCTCGCCAGGCGCTACAACTATGAGATCGCGAGAAATCTCCCTTATATCGACCGGATTTTCATTCTCGAAGATTATAAGAAGACCGAGGTGGAAGACAAAATCGCCTATTTCAACGCGGACGCCTTCATCGCCCTCAACGAGGACAAGTACCTCGAAAAGATGGCCAAAGCCAGCCGCGCAAAGATTCGGATCGGCCCCATCAGGAGCTTTTCGGCGCTCTTGACCTGGAACAAAGGGGCGGTGCAACTGCGCTCCAAAGCCGCCAAAAACGAGGGCGAATACAATATTGAACTTTTGAAGAAGCTCAACAGAAAATTGTACGCGGAAAATTATACGCTCAATACGAAGCTCTGGCTCAGCCCCGCCGGTAAAGTGGCCGCCGACGCCTTTTTCAAATCCGGCAATATCGCGGGGCCCGTACTTGTCGTGAATCCCTTTACGGCCGGATCGGGGAAGAATCTCTCCGACGAGCAGTACGCCGCCCTCTTGAAGAAATTTCACGCGAAAAACCGGGATGTCCGGGTGATCATCCTCTGCGAAATCGATCAGGAAGACCGGGCCGCAAAGCTCATGGAAAACGCCGGAAACGAGGGCATTCTCATCTTCCCCAACGGCGGGGATCTGCTGAATATCGCGGCCGTGATCGACAAAGGCAGCCTGTATCTGGGGCCCGTCGCGGGACCGACCCAAATGGCGGGGGCGCTCCGGAAGCCGGCTATCGTCATTTGCCCGGCCCGGCCCAACTACGGCAGAGAGCGCTGGGGCCTCCTCGGCGACGAAAAGGCCATCTACATCACCCCCGACGGCAGACCCGGCAAGAAGGAAAATTACCGGAAAAAGAACTTTGAAACCTACGACCGGGAAGTCGAGGACCTGATCCTGACGGAGCTCGGAAAATTTTTCCGCTTTCATGCCTGAAACGCGTAAGGGGGGATCCCGATCAACATATTGATTATTCATACGGCCTTTATCGGAGACGTCGTCCTTGCGACGCCGCTGATCGCAAAGGTCCGCGATACCTGGCCCGGCGCCGCGATCAGCTTTCTGACCACGAAGACCGCCGCGCCCATACTCGAAAACAACCCCGCCCTGACGGAAATCCTCGTCTATGACAAAAAGGGCTCCGATCGCGGGATCAAGGGCTTTCGGCGCATTGTCCGGCGGATACGGGAAAAACGTTTCGACCTCGCCCTGATTCCCCACCGCTACCTGAGAAGCGCGTTGCTGGCTTGGCTGGCGCATATTCCGCAGAGGACGGGTTACGACCTGTGGCCGGTCAGACTCTTTTATACAAGCCTTGTGCCCTATCAAAAAAATATCCCTGAGGCGGACCGCCTGCTGGGCTTCGCCCCGGGGTCGGGACAAAAAAACTATCCAGTCGCCCTGTTTCCGGGACCTGAAGCGGATCAAAAAGCGGCGGAATTGCTTGGGGAAACCGACGGAAAAGCGCTGATCCTTGTGGCTCCGGGCAGCCGGTGGTTCACGAAATGCTGGCCTCTTCAATATTACAGCGAACTCCTTTCGCGCCTGCGAGAGCGAAGCGACGCGGTAATTGCCCTTATCGGCGGCAAAGAGGAGGCGGCGCTGCCCCTTCCCGCGGGCGAGGGAATTCTGGATTTGCGCGGAAAAACCACGCTGCCGGAGCTGGCGGCGGTCATCTCCCGGGCCGCGATCCTCGTGACCAACGACTCGGCGCCGGTACATATCGCGAGCGCCTTTCCCGGGGTGCAAATCCATGTATTTTTCGGGCCGACAGTCAAAGAACAGGGCTTCGCGCCCCGATCGGCCAATGCCGTGATCTATGAGGCAAAGGGGCTGTCGTGCCGCCCCTGCGGACGTCACGGCGGAAAGCGCTGCAAAGCCGGACATTTCCGCTGTATGATGGACATCAAGCCCGAGCTTGTCCTAAAAAGAATCGAAAACAGTCTCCGTGAGCGATATGATGCTGAAAAAAACGCCTGACCACATGACCATACGCTATGCGACGCCGGAAGCGCTGCGTTTGTATGACGCCGTTCAACAGGGCGCTTTTCGGGCGCTGCGCGTGCTCAAAGACGACGCCCGCAGCTATGTGGCCCTCGTGGAAAGCGAGGCCGGTCAGTTTGTCTATAAAATTCCCCGGGAAAAAAACAGAAGAAAATGGCAGCGCTTTTTATCAATATTTCGGGGCAGTCAAAGCCTGCGGGAATATCAAAATATCTCCGGGATAAAAGACCTCGGCTTTCTCTGCGCGACGCCCCTGGCGGCGGCGGAAAAAAGACGCGGCCCCTTCGTTACGGATTCCTTCTTTCTGTACAGCTGGATCGAAGGTCGGCAGGCCACGGCCGGGGAAGCCCAAGACATCGCCAAAATCCTGAGAAAAATTCACGATTTGGGCTATTTGCACGGGGATTCCCAGCTGGAGAATTTTGTCGTCAATGAAAGCGAACAAAATAAATCGATTTTTCTGATCGATACCCGCTTCCGGCGGAATATCTACGGCAAATTCGGCGCGGCCTACGAGATTTTGTATCTCAAAGACAGTTGCCATGAGGAAAATATTCATTTTGAAGAAGAACAGTCTTTTTTTATAAAGGAGCCCGGCTTTTTTTCCGGTACCTCCAAGTTTTGAGAAACTTGAAAAGGATTTGCGGAAGACGATGAGAATACTGATAATCCGATTGAGCTCCATAGGGGACGTCATTTTGACGACGCCCGTCATCGACGCCTGGAAGGAAAAATACCCCGAAAGCGTCGTGGATTTTCTCGTAATGGCGCAATTCAAAGACGCCGTCAGCGGAAATCCGGCCATCGACCATCTGCTGACCTTCGACAAAACCGTGGTCAGGACCCGGGAAGAGATCCGGCGCTTTGCCTTAAGCCTCAAGGTCAACGGCTATGACTGCGTGTTCGATTTGCACGGCAAACTCCGCTCGCGTCTGATTACCCGCTATCTGGGCGCGAGGACCTTCACCTATCACAAGCGGAGTCTCTGGAAAAGCGTCCTCGTGGCCTTGCACCTGATTCGCTACCGGGTGGACGACACGATCGTACGGAATTATTTCGGCGCCTTTGGCGATTTCGGTCTCTCTTACCGGGGGGAGGCCCTGAAGTTTTATTTTTCCGAAGCGGATAAAGCGAAAACCGCGCCTTACGCCGGCAGACCGGTCCTGGCCCGGGGGGCCTCGAAAAACACGAAAAAATGGCCGCTGGAGTATTTTTCCCGGCTGGCGGCCCTGCTTCACACTTGTTACGGAAAGGAAGTCGTCCTCATCGGCGGAAAAGAAGACGCGGCCGATGCCGCCGCGATCGAAGAGGCCAATCCCGGTTGCTGCGTCAATCTCGCGGGAAAATTGAGCCTCAAGGAAAGCGGGGCTTTGCTTTCCCAAAGCGCCTTTCTCGTCTGCGCCGATTCGGCGCCCTTTCACATGGCGCGAGCGGCGGGCATTCCGACCTTTGTCATTTTCGGGCCCACAAGCCCCGGCATGTTCGACTTCGGGGAAAGAGACGCGCTTTTTTACGCCGGCGTCCCCTGCTCCCCGTGCAGCCTGCACGGGGACAAGAAATGCCCCGGAGGAAAAGGCCTGCGCTGTATGCGGGAAATTACCCCGGAAATCGTCATGGAAAAAATCACGGAAACCATCAAAACAGAGGGATAAAGCATGTCCGGAACGGAAGAAACGAGAGAACAGAGACTCAGGCGAAAGGAACAGGCCCTGGATCTGGCCCTGGGTCAGATCAAAAAAGACTTCGGCGAAGGATCCATCATGCGTCTGGGCGATAAGGCCGACAAAACGGAAGGCGCCATTTCCACAGGGAGTCTGCTTCTCGATTACGCCCTCGGCCAGGGCGGCGTCCCCCGGGGGCGGATCATTGAGATCTACGGCGGGGAGAGCTCCGGAAAAACCACAGTCGCCCTCCATATCATCGCCGAAGCGCAAAAAAATGACGGCATCGCCGCTTTTATAGATGCGGAGCACGCCCTTGACCCCAAATACGCCGCGGCCATCGGCGTCCGCACGGAAGAGCTGCTGCTGGCCCAGCCTGATTACGGGGAACAGGCGCTGGAAATCGCCGACATGCTTGTCCGCTCGGGATCATTGGACGTCATCGTTGTGGATTCCGTGGCGGCCCTCGTCCCCAAGGCCGAAATCGACGGGGAGCTCTCCGACCAGCAGACGGCGTTGCAGGCGCGGCTCATGTCCAAGGCGCTCCGGAAAATTGTCGGAAACCTCGGAAAATCCGAGACCGTTCTGATTTTCATCAATCAGATCCGGGAAAATATCAGCCCCTACAACTTCGGACCCCAAACGACCACCACGGGCGGAAAAGCGCTCAAATTTTACGCTTCCGTGCGGATGGAAATCAAAAAAACCGGTAACATCAAAGAAGGCGATATGATCGTCGGCGGGGAAACCCTCGTCAAGATCACAAAAAACAAAATGGCGCCCCCCTTCCGGGAGGCGAATTTGCGGATCGTCTATGGCAAGGGCATCGACCGTGAAAACGAAATGATCGATATGGCCGTGGCCGCGGGCGTTGTGGAAAAAGCCGGTAACGCCTACCGTTTCGGCGACCTCGCGCTGGGGACCGGAAAAGCCGCGGCGAGGGAGAAACTGGAGCAGGATCCGGCGCTTTTCGCGCGGATCCGGGATGAGGTCATCGCCTTTATCGACGCGTAAAAAGGGAGTCGCAAATGGACGCAAGGGAAAAGCTGGAGGAACGTGTTCGCGAGTACGGGATTTCCCTCTTGAAGCGACAGGATCTTCCGGTAAAGATTTTTCGGGAAAAGCTTTTGAAAAAAATCCTCGGAGACGCGGCCCGAAAGGGCGGGGCGCTTTCCTCTGAGGCAAGCGCCGCCGCGGAAGCGGCCGTTGAAAAGGTCACAGCCTCTTTTTTGCGGCTCGGCTACCTCGATGACGGCGCTTACGCCGAGGCTTTCATCCGCGCCCATGGCTACGGCGCGAAAAAGCTCGCCTGGGCTCTGCGTCAAAAAGGGATCGATCCCGAACTCTGGACGGACAAAATCGCGGAAAACAAAGACAGAGAGCTTGCGGAGATCAAAAGGCTCGCGGCGAAACAGCAAGGAAAAGACAGGCAAAAGGTCATCGCTTCCCTGGCGCGCAGGGGATTTTCGCTGGAAGATATCCTGAAAGCGCTCTCGGATGACGAATAAGGAGGTTGTGATGCCGGGGACCATCTATGTATTGCTGACTGGATTGCTCTGCTTTATCTATATTACGATCGTCTACCTGCCCGCGGTTTACTTTTTGCCCGAGCGAAAAAGCGTGCTCCTGGCCCGAAAGGCCATCGGGATCGTCGGAAAGGGCCTGGTCAAAAGCGGCGCGTTCAAGCTGAAAGTCACCTGGAAAAAAGAAGACGAATTCCAAGCGCTGGATCCTAAAAAAGGAATTATTTTTGTATGTAATCATCAGAGCAATCTCGATATTCCCATCGTCTACACGGCGCTCAGGGGAAATTTCGGCTTTGTCGCGAAAAAAGAGATGAAGCACTGGCCGTTTTACGGCGTCTGGATGCGGAAAATGAAATGCGTTTTCCTCGACCGGAACAATCCCCGGGAGGGGCTCAAAGACATCAAAAAGGCCGTTGAAGTCGTGAAAGAAGGCTATCCGATGCTGATTTTCCCCGAAGGGGAACGCTCGCCCGACGGTACGATCCACCCATTCAAAAAAGGCAGCTTCAAACTGGCTCTCGACACGCGGGGGATCGTGATTCCCGTCACGATCCGGGGCACATTTGCCGTCCAAAGGAAGGGGCAGTGGCGAATCCATCGGGGAAAAGACGTCGAAGTCGTCGTGGACGCTCCGATCGACGTCAGTCTGCTGGGGCCTGACGAACTGAAGACCCTTGACAAACGCGTGCGGGACATTATTATCGATAATTTTACGGCGTGACCATAAACCGGAGAAGCAAAGAAAAGAAGAAAGAGGTGCGGCAAGTGATTATTTTGGGCATTGAAACATCCTGCGATGAAACATCCATCGCGGTCGTAAAGGACGGCAGAGAAGTCCTGTCGAATATTATTTCCTCCCAGGTGGACATCCACCGGGAATACGGCGGGGTAGTTCCGGAAATCGCCTCCCGCCACCATATCCGGAATATCCCGTCCATTCTGGACGAGGCTCTGACGCAGGCTGGCGTTACGCTCAACGACGTGGACTACATTGCGGTGACCTACGCGCCGGGCTTGATCGGAGCGCTGCTCGTTGGGGTATCATTCGCCAAGGGCCTGGCTCTCGGGAAAAATATCCCGATCATTCCGGTCCATCATCTGAAAGGACATATTTTCGCAAACTTCATTGAGCAGGACGTCCCGCTCCCCTGCCTGGCCCTCGTGGTCTCGGGAGGGCACACGAATCTTGTCCTGATCGATGAAAATTATGAATTTACCAATGTCGGCGGAACCCTTGACGACGCGGTGGGGGAATCCCTCGACAAAGTCGCCCGGATTCTCGATCTCGGCTATCCCGGCGGCCCCGTCATCGACAAGCTTTATTACCAAGGGGTCCGAAACTTCCTTACATTGCCGGATCCGCGGGTCGGAAAGTATGAATTCAGCTTTTCCGGTCTGAAGACGGCCGTCATCAATTATGTCAACAGCTCGAACATGAAGGGGACCTCCTTCCGGAAAGAAGACATCGCGGCGTCCTATCTCGGCAAAGTCGTCGATATCCTCGTCAGAAAGACCATCGCCTGCGCGCGGGAGCACAATGTGCGCGGCATCCTGATCGCCGGCGGCGTCGCGGCCAATTCCCTGCTCCGGAGCGAGCTCCGGGAAAAGGCCGAAGCGCTGAATATACCGGTATTTTACCCCGCCATAAGGCTCTGCATGGACAACGCGGCCATGATCGCGGCCGCGGCCTGGTACAAGCTTTCCAATTTGCGGAAAGAGGAAAGGCACAAAATTTTCGCCGGAAATGACCTGAACGGGGTCGCCGCCCTCGAGATCGAGGAGGATCTCTATTAGGGACCGCAGAAAAAAGGGCCAATTTTTCTTGACCGGCTCCCAACAGTTTGATCTCATGGAAAATGTCAGCGAGTCGCTGGCGGGAAGAATCGGGATGTTGGCGTCAGCCAACCGACCGCGCAACGTTGGCTTTCGATTCTCGCGGCGTCCAATCTCGTGTATTTGCTGAAATCTTATCACAACAATCTGACGAAACGGGCCGTCAAGATTCCCAAACTCTATTTTCTTGATACCGGTACATTATTTATAAGAAGGATTGCGCCAAAGCTTGCACGGGCCGCGGCGCTTTTTTATTTGAGCGCCTTTTGGCGCTTCTCCGGCCACTTTTATTGTACCTCCTACAAATTTAAAACAATTTTAGAATATTTTCTTGCTTTTTCTTTGAAAATATGCTATAATTCTGTCACAGACTTATGACAAATTACATTCGCATAAAATCTGGTTTGAAGTAAAAAGTCAGAATCGAAATCCGTCCTGATTTTTTGTTTTTGCGGGTCAGAAGGCGGAACAATAGTAAAAAGGATATTACACGCGCAAAAGAATATTGCGTATAGAAACACTGGGCGTTAAGGTTAATTTTTGGAAGAAAAACGCACCTATTTCAGAGGTCAAACAGAGGAGAAATAATGACAAATTCGACAAAAAATAGAGCTGAATCCCGCACAAATGCCGAAATTTCAAGGAATTTCCGGGCATACCTCACCCTGTCGGCGTTCTTGCTCGCAGGCGTAATTTCCAGGGCGGCCGCATTGCCCCTGCCCCCGGCCGAAGCCTCGGCCGGCGTGCTCCTCAATCAAACGACGGAAGCATTGCGGGAACGGGAAATCAGGCAGGAATTGCGGGAAGAAAAAAAACGGGACCGGAAAGGCATCGAAGCCCCGGAAATCAAAAAAATGCGTGATGAAGGCGGAAACTCCTTCACGTTTTTGTTGCGGGAACTGAAAATTACAACCTCGGAAGTGCTGGGGTCCGCCGAACTTGACCGGATCAAAAAAGACTATGTCGGAAAGAACGTAACGGTCGGCGATCTCTATGAGGCGGTCAACAGAATCAACGCCCTTTACGCGGAAAAAGGCTATATCGTCTGCAGGGCCTTCCTGCCGCCCCAGGAAATAGACGGCGGCGTCGTGAGTATCCTCCTCGTTGAAGGAAAGACCGCCGATATCGCGATTGAAGGGAACAAGACGACAAAAGCCGGCTATATCCTCGACAGAATAGATCTGGTCAAAGGCCTTGTCTCCAATCTGGGAGAACTCAACAAAAGTCTCCTGCGCTTCAACGGAACAAACGATATCCAGACGCGCATCCAGCTAAAAGCGGGTAAGGCCTTCGGAACGACGGATTACCTCCTGACCGTGACAGAACCGAAACATCACCAATTCGTGGTTTTCGCGGACAATCAAGGTTCGGAGTCCAGCGGAGAATACCGGGCGGGCGTCGGTTACACGAACACAAGCCTTTTCGGCTTCCGGGATCAATTTTCCCTGACGGGCGTCTGGACCGGCGGAACGCGCTCCGGAGGGCTTTCCTACAGTTATCCGATCACGAGAAAAGGAGCGCGTATCGGCGCGCATTTTTCCCTCAACAGCGTGGAAATCATCAAAGGCGATCTGAAGGACGTCGACGTCAAGGGCAATTCCTACAGCTACGGCCTCAACATCAGTCATCCCTTTCTTGTCGGCGAAAAATGGAAGATCGATGGGGCGCTCGAATGGGCGCGGCAAAAGATCAAAACCGACATCATGACCTACGAGTGGGTCAATGACGACGTCACGCATTACGAGGCTTCGCTGACCATCAAGCGCTACGGAACGAAAAGCCTGTGGTATATGCGCCACGGATTAACTCACGGGAGCTGGAAAGCCCTGTCCCAGACAAGCAAAAACTATTTGAAATATGAGCTTTTCTCAATCTGGCAGCGGGTTTTCGCCAAAAACAAGACGCTCAGCGTGAAAGTAAACGGACAATGGGCCTTTGCGGATTATCTGCCGAGCTCCGACCAGTTCTACATCGGCGGAGCGGCCAGCGTCAGAGGCTACGCGGAAAACCTGATGGGCGCCGACAGCGGAATTTCCGCCAATGTCGAGTACGCGATCCCGCTGGGGAAGCGGGCGGAAATTTTCGCCTTCGTTGACGGCGGACTCACCCACGGCAAAAACGCCTGGGACGACAACAAGATCGCGGGCGCCGGACTGGGCGTAAAGCTCACCTTGCCGAAGGGGGCGCAGCTTTCCCTGTCTTACGGGATTCCGCTGATCAAAGAGATCAATAACGCCAAGGTCGATTCGGGGAGGCTTTACTTCACGGCCGGCTACAGATTTTAAAAGACGGAAAACAGAGCGTAAGAGCTTAGGGGATAACTTGGATACTTGCGGGACACAGCTTGCGGAGGTGCAAAATGGACAAAACAGTCTTGAAACAAACGGAAAAATGTCTGAAACGATGGATTAAAGAAAAACATATCGGTTTTACCACGGCGCTGCTGGTGGGATTTTTGATTTCGGGGGAAATTGTGGTGGGCGCGTCGGAAATTCAAAGAACCGGCGACGAAACCAAATTAAGCCCCACGGACAGCCGATTTGAGATTTACGCGGAAAAAGTCAACGGGGAGAATGCTTTCAACCGCTTCGGGAAATTCAGTCTCGGAGAAAATGAAATCGCCAACCTGTACTTTAAAGAGGGCGCCGATAAGCCTGAAGCAAGCAATCTCTTTAATTTTGTACGGGAAAAAATCAGCGTCGACGGGACCGTAAACGCCGTCAGAGACGGAAAAATCGGCGGGAATTTGTATTTCCTTTCGCCGGAAGGCATGATTATCGGGACAAAGGGCGTCGTTAATACGGGCTCTTTTTATATGATCACTCCCGAAGGCGACAAATTCGACGCCGCCATGGCTAACGCGCAGAACGGGACCCTTTCAAGCGGCATTGTCCCCGACAGCGCGGGAAACGTGAATATCCCGCTTAATCCCGAAGGAACGATCACCGTTCGGGGAAAAATTTTCGCCACGGACGACATCTCCCTGCACGCGGCCAAAATCACCATAGGCGACAGCAGCGATACCTTCGAAACGGCGACCTCCGGTACAAATAAAGGCAAGCGGACGAACAAGACCGCCGTTCTCAAAACGGGCGTCACGAATTTCGGAAGCGTAGACGGCTTCGGCAATGTCGTCAATATAGCGGATATCGCGTCGAGCGGCCTCGAAACGGGAGCCCTTACGGCAACCCGAACGCCGGGCAAAGGAAATATCACTCTGGCGGCCCGGGCCGTAAAAGCAAAATCTACGCAAATAGTCGATGATATCGTCAATGACGGGAATTTCGGCAATGTGGATGAGCTCATCCGCCACGAGATCAAGGCGGAAGTGGACAGCTACGGCACGCTGGACGCGGCGGGAAACGTCAACATTTCCGCAATAGCCACAAACGGCGACTATTTGAAGACGGAACTGGGCAGAGAACTCTACGATACGGAATATTCCATCGCCGACGTCAAGGCCTCAGTCAATATCCATGACGGATCCATCGACGGCGAAGACGTCGACATTTCCGCAAGAGCGGTCAACTTCTACGATACGCCAGATTCGGTAAAATGGGGCAGCTTCGCGGTAACGAATCTCCTGGGATCCACAACGCCCTTTAATTTCGGCGGGGCTCTGGCCCTGCTTTCGGCCGAATCCGACGTCAACGTGAAACAAAGCGTCTGGATTACGGCCCGGGAAAACCTGAAACTGGAATCCAAAAGCGATGCGTACGCCATATTAGGCGCTTCCACGGCGCTCTTCAAAGGGAATAATTACTACCTCAAAGGGGCCAACGCCATTCCCAGCCTCGCCCTGGCCTATGTGAAAATGGATGTGGACGCGGATCTCACGATAGAAGGAACGCTCACGGCCGCAAAAGCGCTGACCGCCGAAGCCAAAGCCTCCAACGAAATGAAAGCGGCGGCAACGGAAAGTACCATTGCCAACGACGCGCAATTCGGCGTCGCGGTTTTGATTTCCCAAAATACAAATCACGCGAAAGTCGATGTCACTGATACCGCGAAGCTGGAGTCCGCCGGCGCAATGACCATCGAAAGCACGGCCACAAATTCCATTACTTCAGAGGCGGAAGCGAAATTGGGCGACAGCGGCGTCGCCACCGTTACCGTAAATTACTCCGAATACGAGAGCAGCGCCGACATCAATATCGCGGGAAAACTGGAAACGAAAGGAACGGCCGCGGATCTTACCGTATCGGCCGTCAACCGGACCACAGACAATGAAATTCTGACCACGTCCACAGACGGCTTGAGCAAATTCAATCAAAAGATTAGAGGATCGGGATCAGGAGTCGGCCAGATTCTCGATACGCTCAAATCAAAAATGAACGCCGAAAAAAGCGAGTCAAAAACAGAATTTTTGAATATGCTGAAAGCGGGCGCCGCCGTAACGGTCGTCGATCACAAAAATACCGCCGACGTCACGATCAAAGGAAGCGCGGATCTCAAAAGCACAGGGAACCTCGAGGTATCGGCGCAAAATACCGTGGAGGACGTGCATATGGAAACGGCCAGCGACGTCTTCACCACTCAAAAGGATGATCCAGACAAAGTCGCAGTCAGCGCCGGCGTGGCCGTGGTGGACATCGAAAATACCGCCAATGTAACGGTGGAAAACGACGCGAAATTCAACGCCGACAAGGATATCACCCTTGAAAGCGCCGTCAATATGGAATATAGGCGCGTGGAGCGGATGGCCAAAGAATTGACCGACAGCTTCAATGCCATCGGCGACAGCGCCGAACTGTTGCCAGAAAATTTGAAATCGGAATTTGAGGGGATCAAATCCATGTTTGAATCCTTCTGGAACCAGGTTTCAGGCACAACCGACGCGCTGGTCAGCGGGGAGATTTTTGAAATCGATATTCCCGGAGAGAGCGGCGGCAAAAAAAGCGGCTCCGCCATGGAACTCTTGGGCTATATTACCGGGGAAGCCAGCGGCTTTTTCGAAAAAATCGGCGTCCAGATCGACGCCCTGACGGAAGAGAAAAGCCCCACTTATGATGATACGACGCCGACGTTTTATATGCTGACGGCTCTCAAGGACACGCTAAGCAGAGCCACAAGCTTCGCTTCGCCGGGAAGTTACGCGAATTTCAACACAAGAAGCTCCACCGA